>JBOHWJ010000338.1:0-13863 GCA_050736495.1 Binataceae bacterium (SeqCode)
CGTATAGACCGTCTCGGTGGCCGGCACCTTGATCCCATGGCGGCGCGCCGCCCGCACCACCGCGCCGCAGATGGCGTCGTACTCGAGGCGCTTGCCCTTTTCGAGGTCTTGCAGGGTTGAGGTCTTGGTGATGTAGGGGTTGAGATTCTTGCGGATGTACTCTAGCTGTGGCTCAATCCGCTCCGCGCTGACCTTGGCGCCCTCGGCGCGGCCAACCGCGATGGTCTCCTCCATCAGGGTGCGCAAAAGGTTGCAGCCGTCCGGATCGTCGAGCATCTGGCCCAATGTGGTGAGCGAAAGCGCGCTGACGGCGTTGGTGCTGTTGTTGCCCATGAGTTTGTACCAGCGCGCGGTCTTGAGATCATTGGTCAGTCCCCCGAAGATACCGGCGCGCTTGAACATTTCCGCGATTCGCTCGGCACGCGGCGTGATGCGTCCATCGAGTTCGCCGAACTCGATGGTGCCGAGACCGGTATGATTCACCTTGCCCGGCGCCTCCAGCTCGGCGCCGACGCGCGAATTACCGCCTATCACGGCTTCGCGCGGAAAGAAGTGGCACAGCTCTTCCTCGTTTTCGACGCCGTTCTGAATCGTCATCAGGACGCCGCCGGCCGCGAGGCACCCCTCAAGTTGACGCGCCGCCGCCTCGTTGTCGTAGGACTTTACCGCGAATAGGATGAGCTCGTAGGGGGCGAACTCGGGCGGCCGGTCGGTCACCTTGATTTTGAGTGAGAAATCTCCCTTGTAGCTTTTTACTTCAAGGCCGTGCTCCCTCAGCGCGCGCAGATTTTCGCCGCGCGCACAGAAAACCACGTCCTCACCCGCCTGCAGAAGACGCGCGCCGTAATAGGCGCCAACCGCCCCGGCTCCCATCACAAGAATTTTCATTGGATGCCCCTCTTCCCGTCCGCTGAGTGCGCTCATTGGTCACACGGCGGGCAGGATACGGACCCGTCGCTACGCCCAAGGTGGAACGGTTCGCCACGCGGCGCCGGCGTCGATGCGTCCGGATGAATCTTTTTTCGTCCGTGATGGCGAATTAGTCAAGCAACGCGGATGGCGCGAGCGATGCGCCGGGTTGCTCAAGCGCCGTTGCGGACGAGCGCGTCCCGCCAAAGCTCGGTTACTGTCGCGCGCAAGTTCTCGATAGTGCCATTGTTGGTGAGTACGGTGGTCGCATGTTTGCGCCGCTCCTCGTCGGACAGTTGCGCCTTGATGCGTGCCTCGGTCTGCTCGCGCTTCATCTGGCGGTCGCGCTCGACCCGCTCGATTACGCGTTCGCGTGAAGTCACGATCAGCCAGATCTCGTTGAACAACGGCTGCCAGTTCGCCTCGATCAGTATCGCCGCCTCGATCACGATCGGTTTGCGCTCGCCCTGCGCGCGCATCGTGCCGACCATTTCGCGCATACGCTGAAACATCCTGGGGTGGACGATCGAGTTGAGCCGTTTGAGTGCCGCCGGATCGGCGAAGACGATTGGTCCGAGCTTGCGGCGCTCGATGGTGCGGTCGGGTGCGAGGATGTCCTCGCCGAAGGCCGCGATCATATCGCCATAGGCTGGCCCGTCGGGCTGGTAAATCGCATGGCCGACCTTGTCGGCGTCGATAATCGGCGCGCCCAAGGCCGCCAGGATTTGGGTTACAGTGCTTTTGCCCGAACCTATTCCACCGGTGAGACCAATCGTCAGCATCTCGGCTGCTCCGTTCCGTTGCGGATTCGCGCGCGTACTCAGGCGCCCGCCGCCTGTTTGCTCCATGACTGAAGATTGTAGAGGTAGCTGAAGAAGCCGCCGCGCGAAAGCAATTCGGCGAAGGTTCCCTGCTCGGCGATCACGCCGTCGCGCAACACCAAAATGCGATGGGCATTTTGAATCGTGGAGAGCCGATGCGCGATCACCAGCGTGGTGCGCCCGATCATCGCCTCCTGCACCGCCGCCAGTACCATCGATTCGGTCTCGGTGTCGAGCGCGCTGGTGGGCTCGTCCATGATCAGGATGGGCGCTTCCTTGAGCAGGGCGCGCGCGATCGTCACGCGTTGCGACTCGCCCTCGGAGAGGCTATGGCCGCCCTGGCCGACAATTTCGTTGATTCCGGCGGGCAGCTTTGCGGTCACGGCTCCGAGCCGCGCCATGTCGGCGGCATTTTCAATCTGGCGATCGCTCGCGCCGGGCCGCCCAAGGGCGATATTGGCGCGCAAGGTGCCCGCGAGCACCAGCGGCGGCTGTAGCACAATCGCGATATTGCGGCGCACCGAATTGAGTGTGAGATCGCGCGTATCCTCGCCGTCGATTCGCACCGCACCGGCCGCTGGCTCATAGAAGCGCGCGAGCAGGCTCGCCATCGTGGTCTTGCCGGCGCCGCTCGGTCCGACGATCGCGACGGTCTCGCCCGCGCGCGCCGTGAAGCTGATGCCCTTGAGCACGGGATGCGCCGGTTCGTAGCCGAAGAACACGTTGTCGAACTCGACGTCGCCGCGCGGATTGACGAGCGTGCGTGCGCTCGGCCGATCGCGGATCTCAGGTTCGATTTCGAGCAATTCGAGACAGCGCCTGAGCCCGGCCTTCGCGCCCTCGATTTGGCCGTAGGTCTGGAACATCTGGTTGACCGGCGCATAGAGCGAAGCGAGATAGGCGGTGAACACGACGAGGTCGCCGATGGTCAGCCGGCCACTCATCGCATGGAGCGCGCCGACGTAGATGACCGCCGCGGTGCCGAGCGCAATCAGGATGTTGACGCCGCCAGTATAAATCGTTTGGAAGGTGTAAAGCTTGAGCGTCTCGCCGAGGCTCTCGCTGCTCGATTGCACGAACTCGCGATACGATTCGAGTTCGCGCGTGAAGGCCTGCACCACGTGAATCGCGGCGAGTGCCTGATGGGCGACGCTATAGAGCCGGCTTTCCTTGACGCGCGCCGCGCTCGCCAGGCGATCGATACGCCGGCTGACCGAAGCGATCAGAATCAGCAAGGCTGGCACCACCCCGAGCGCGACCAGTGTGAGCGTTGCGTCCATGCGGACCATGACGATGAACATCCCGATTAGCAGAAGGCTCGACGACAGCACCGGGAACAGCCCGTTCATCGCGATGGTCTGCAGCGAGAAGGTATCGTAGGCGATTCGCACCATCAGGTCGCCGACTTCACGCCGGCGATGGAACGAGAGCGATAGGCGCTGCAGATGCTCGAACATCTGCGCGCGCAACTCGTTGACCATGCGCTGGCCGATCGAAATTGTGATGTAGTTGCTGGTGACGTTGAGTACGGCGAGTACGGCGTAGATGGCGACCAGTACCAGGCATGAGGCAGCCAGCAACGCGCCGGGCGAAAGCGGCGCCAACCACAAACTTTTGACCGGCGCGCCGCTCAGCACATTGTCGATCACCACCTTGAGCGGCCACGGCTTCAGCACTTCCATCAGGGTGGCGAACCCGACCGCACCCACCGCGACCAGCATCAGCCCCAGATGAGCGCGCGTGCGGCGGACCACTTCACCGTAGAGCCTGAAGGTCCCCATCAAGCCTCGCCAGTGCCGGCGGCTTCGTCGCGAAGTCCGATTTTGACGGCGGTATCGGCCGCCGCCGCCGCGATCACGGCGGGTATCCGCCGCAACCGGAAGATGATGACCGCCAGGATGGGAATGGCGAGGACGACTATTACGGCAACCGCCGCCGCAAGCGAAAGCCCAGCGAGCAGAAGCGTGATGAAGATTATGATCGCCGCAAGTCCAAGTCGGCGCGGCTCGAGTCGCGCGCGCCATCCGATAGCCGCTTCACCCTCTTGCTGCAAAAACAGGATGGGCGCGCGCAGCGCCGGCGCCACGATCATTTCAAGATCGTAGGGTTCGTAGCCGTCGCTGAGCGCGACCGTGGCACCCCGACGCACCAGCGCCTCGCGCATTGCGCCGATCGCCCGCTCGGCTTCACTCCTGGCGTGCTCGCCGCCATCGCGGAGTTTGCCGGCACTGCCGCTCAGGATGCCCGCATCCTCGTTGCCGGCGGCGTCATCGATCCGTGGGGATGTCAGCACGATCCTGCCGTGAAGCCCGCGCGCCGTGCCGGTGGCATCGCAGTGGGTGTCCGGCTGGAAGGTCCAGCCGACACGGGCGCGCTCATAGCTGCGCAAAATTGGTCCGAGCAACCACAGGGTCGCAAGCACTATGCGGCTTCGCGGCCGTAGCGGCGCGGCGCCCGCCAGTATCGCGCCCGCGCATGCGCACGCGATCGAAACGATGACGCCGACGACCCCGAGAATGCCGAAGAAGCGGTTGAACGCGCCCGCGATGATAAGGATTATCGCGACGGTGATCCATTGCACCGTCAGCGGAATCTGTGCCGCGAGCGGCAGCGCCGTGCCGGGGTAAACGGTTTGAAAGAGTCCGCGGCCGAAGGCGCCGTAGTAAATGCGCGGACCCGCGCCCAGCCACGCCGCGATCCGTCCCGAGCCGCCATAGAGCCCTTGGTGCGCGTCGTCGCGGCGCGGATATTTGCGAAAGAGCAAGCCCTCGGCGCGGCCGTAACCGCGCTGCTGGCGCAGGTAGGCGCCAATCGTGCGCCGCCGCTCATGCGTCACCACGGCGGCCGGCGCGTACGCGAGTTTCAAACCGCGCTCGCGCAGGCGCCACGAAACATCGACGTCGTCGCCGGCCTGGGCGAAAGCGGGATCGAACAGTGCCCCGCCGCCGGCCACGGCGCGGTCGATCGCCATGTTGCATCCGCACAACTGGGCCAGTTCGTCCGCACCCATGCGCACTTCGCGCGGCTCACCCGGCGCGGCGGCGATAGCGGCACTGATTGCCGAAGGCGGCGTGGGCGGAAAGTTCGGTCCGCCGGCGGCGGCCGCCTGCGTGCGCGTGATGGTTTCCGCCAGATGGTAGAGCCAATCAATATCGGCTTGGGCGTCGGCGTCGATGAAGGCGACGATACGTCCACTGGCCGCTTCGATTCCCGCGTTGCGTGCGGCGCTGAGCCCCCGATGCTCGATTCTCAACGTGCGCACCCCCGCTTCCTCGGCAATCTTCGCGGTCGCATCGGTCGAACCGTCGTCGACCACGATCACTTCGTAGCCGGGGTAATTGAGATGCGCGAGCGAGCCGAGGCATGCGCGGATAGTCGCCTCCGCGTTGTAGGCGGCGACCACCACCGACGCCTTGGGCATGTCCGTGAGCGATGGTGGTAGCGCGCCGCGAAAGATTTCGCCGACGGCGGCGAAAGCGCGCTTGCGCGCACGCGCGCGTGTTACCAAACCGAAGGCCCAGTCGGTAATTTCGGCGCCGCCGGTATGCCACTCGTCGGTGAAGGCGAAGATAATGGCGCCCGCAAGGCCGAGTTCGAACGCCGCGCGCATCTGCCATGAGAGCAGCTCCGCCTGGTGGTCTTCGCCCTCGCGAATCGTATCCATTCCGGTTTCGCTGAGAATCAGCGGACGCTCGCGCGCGACACCCATCAGGTGGGTCAGGTAGCGGCGGAAATCGGGCTCGCGATGCAGATACACGTTGAAGCTGGTGACATCGAGGAAGCTGAGGTCGATGTACTCGGCGGGCGGATAGTTGGAATAGGTGAAGAGTCCGTCAGGATCGATCTGTTTGCCGATGTCGTAAAGCTCGTTGAGGAAACGGCTCACGGCGCGCGGCCCATGCCAGCGCACGATGTCCGAACGGATTTCGTTGCCGATGCTGTAGGCGGCGATGGCGTCGCCCCACTGGCGCATCGCGGTAACGCTCTCGCGAATGGTGTTGCGAATGTCGCGCATCATCTCGCGCGAATCGAGAAACGCCATATGAAATGGCCACGGCATCCCGACCATCAGCCTGAGCTCATGCTTGGCCGCGAACTCGAACATCCACGGCGGCGGTGGCACGTACACGCGTACCAGGTTCGCGCCCATCTCGCGCATCAGCGCGAAATCGGCGCCGGTCCGCTCGGGTTCGGGATACCGTTCGCCGCGCGAGTTCGCCGCGAACGGACCATAGGAAACTCCGCGTGCGAAAAACTTCCGTTCGCCATCGTAGAGATACTTGCCGCGTGCAACCAGCCGCCCCATCGCAATGAGCTAAGCGTAAAGGTGGCACTCAGGCAACGCGCACCGGGTCGCGCACGGCGGACTTTTTCGCGCCGGCCAGGTTTTCTCGACGCCATGCGTCGCCTATTATTTCGCGTAATGGCCAGCAACCTCTCCCCCGAACCCCGAAGTGGATACGTCAATCTCAACGGACTCAGGCTTCACTACCTGGATTGGGGCGGTGACGGCACCCCGATCGTGATTCTGCACGCGACCGGGTTCTTCGGCCGCCTCTACCGTCCCATCGCCGAGGCGCTGACGGCGATCGGGCGCGTCTACACGCTCGACCAGCGTGGTCACGGCGACAGCGACCAGCCGGCAATCGACGCTTGTGGATGGGACTTCACGGTGCGGGATCTCGAAGGATTTATCCTCGCGATGGACCTCGGGCACGTGCGCGGGCTGGGCCATTCGGCGGGAGCGACCGCGATTGGCGCGCTCGCGAGCCAGCGTTCGGATCTGGTTACGCGCGCTGTCCTGGTCGAACCAGTCATCTTCGACTCTGGCGAGCGTACGGGGCGCCCCGATGATTTGCGCGAGCGCACGCTCAAACGCCGGCGTTCATTCGATAGCGTCGAAGCGATGTTCGCGAGCTTCGCGAGCAAGCCGCCCTACGATACATGGCGCAAGGACATGCTGCACGACTACTGTGAGTACGGGACGCGAGCCGATGGCGACAGCAGGCGCGTGCTCAAATGCCCGCCCGAGATCGAAGCGGCGGTCTACGGATCGGCGCACGATTTTGACGGCCTCGGCTATATCTTGAAGTGCCAGGCGCCGTTGCTCGTGATGTTCGGGGCGGAGAGCAACACCGAAGGCGTAACCCTGGGCGACACGATAATGGACCGGGCGCCACATCGGCGGGTTGTGACGATCCCGGCGACCAGCCATTTCATGCCGATGGAGCGGCCCGATATCGTCGTGCGGATGGCGGCTGATTTTATGCGCGCCGATTGAGCGATTAGCTACTCGGCCCCGGATTTTCGTGAACGGATCCTAATTGGCGTCGCGATGCGATTCGTATTCCATCGTCACGGCCGCCCGCTCGGCTGCTTCGTTCCCCCCGATTCGTGCGATCACGGCCAGTGCCATGTCGATCCCCACCGACACGAGGCCATTGACTATCCGGTGGCGGCGGATGCCCCGCGCAACTACGTGGCGCCTTCGAGCAGGGCGCGCGCCTCTGTGCTGTAGACGCCGGGCGTGTCGTAGAGAAAGAGCGGCGGTTCGATGGCGGCTTCAACGCCGCCGCCCTTGCGCGCTTCGACCAGGATGGTGGTTGCGGGCAGGCCCGCACGCGGATGAACGAAGCGAATGCGCTTGGGTTCGAGCGCGCGTGTACGTAATGCGCCGATAAGTTCGGCGCTGCGTGCGGCGGCGAACACGAAAGCGACGCGGGCGCCGCCGGTGGCGTAGCGGTGCGCCGCCGCGACAAAGTCGGTCAGTGTCGCGGCGCCTTCGCCGCGCGCGAGCCGGCGGCTCGGATTGGGGCTTTCGCGTCCGCTCCTGAGCGTGCGATAGGGCGGATTGGCGACAACCGCGTCAAACGTCGCCGGCGTAATACCGTCGATATGGCGCACGCGTAAATCAGCGCATAGCGCCGTGAGCGCGCCGAGTCCGTTCAGTTCGGCGTTGCGTGCGGCCATCGCGGCGAGTTCTGGCTGAATTTCGAGCGCGACGACTTCGCGCGGTTGGTGCAGCGCCGCCAGTATCGCGGCGACCACGCCGCAACCGGCGCCCAACTCGAGTACGCGGTCGCGCGCCGAGACGCGTACGAAGCGCGCGAGCAAAACCGCGTCGATCGAGAAGCGATAGCCGTCACGCGGCTGGACGACCCTGAGCATGCCGCCTAAGATCGGGGCGACGCTTTCGTTGCGCGATTCAAGTTTCATGGACGCCGCCGAAAAAGGCCGCCGCTACGCCAAGGTCTTCCGCAAAGCCGGGGTTCTGCTCGGCAAAGGCAGGATAGCGCGCGCGGTCGAGGTACTTAAGCAGGGTCAGACCCTGGCCGAGGCCGCCGGCGATCGCACGATGGCGCGCCATTTTGCCGCCGAAATCGATCGCGCTCTCAATCCCGCCGCACCCTCGGACTAACCGCCGCCGGAAAAGGAACGTTCCTACGGGATTCCGATTCCGATCCGTCTTCCGCGTCAGGCTGATTGCTGGCGCCGGACCCGGTCACAAGCGGCCCGAGCCGGGGTCAATAAAAGAAGTACAGGAGATTCCACTTTGACCGGACATCGCGCCAGCGTCGATCACCAGCGCGCCCGTTCGCATTGCGGTGCGGCGTTGACGATAGCACCGGACACTTGACGATATGCAATTCGTACTTACCTTTCAGGCAGAGGTTGCGAGACGGGACACAGGTTGACAGCAGAAAAAAAAGGCCTCGCACAGCCTGAAAAATGAAGATTTTCCGACGCATGCCGACAAGGAGGAATTTATGGAGTTGAGGATTGAAAACGGATTCAACAATGGCTGGTTGTTCGATCGCATGAACAATTTCTGGATGCAGGACGGCGGCGCGGTGCGGCATATGGTGCCGGCGGCCGATGTGGTCGAGGACAAGGACGCTTATCGCTTCTACTTCGAGATGCCCGGACTCAAGAGCGAATCACTCGACGTCAAGGTCGAGGACGATCGCCTGGTGGTGGCGGCGGAACGCATCCGGCCAGAATTGCCGGAGCATGCGGAGGTCCATCTGGCCGAGCGTGGCTATGGATGGATCCGGCGCGCGTTTGAGCTGCCCAGCGACGCGGGCCATGACCATATCCACGCCAGTTACAAGGACGGCGTGCTCGAGGTGACAGTCGAGAAACGGCCCGAGTCCAAGCCGGTGAAAATCCAGATCAACTAATATGATCGCACGAGCATGCGCCGCGGCCTCGTGCCGCGGCGCATAGCTGTTGACAGAGGTGCACAGAGAGCCGGGCGCGCTGGAACATCCTTTTTTCGATCACGCTGGCAAACCTGAGCCCATCACATGCCGGCCGCTGCTATAATCACCGACCAATTCCTAATCGCGCGGACTTCTTATAAAAACGCGAACTTCCAAAGCGCAAAACCCTTCACAAGGCGGTAATCCTCTATGGTCCAATGGGTGGTCCTGGCAATTGTCGTCATCGTCGCGATCTATCTCGTGGTCGCCTACAACTCGCTGGTGCGGCTGCGCAACGGCGTCGAGAACTCCTGGCGTCAAATCGACGTCCAGCTCAAACGCCGCCACGACCTCATTCCGAACCTGGTCGAAGCCGTGAAGGGCTACATGCAGTTCGAACGCGATACTCTCACGCAGGTGGTCGAGGCGCGTGGCCGCGCTATTGCGGCGCCCGACCAGGCTTCGCGCGTCGTCGCCGAAAACCAGCTTACGGCCGGGTTGGGCCGTTTGCTCGCCGTGATGGAGAACTACCCGCAACTCAAGGCCGATCAGAACGTAATGCAACTCCAGGAGCAGTTGACCACGACCGAAAACCAGATCGCCTTCTCGCGCCAAGCCTACAACGACGTCGTGCTGCAGCTCAACAATCGCATCGAGACCTTTCCGGCCAATTTCGTCGCCAGCACCTTCGGCTTCAAGCAGGGCGACTACTTCAAGGCCGCCGCCGAAGACCAGGCGCTGCCTAAGGTCGATCTGTCACTCGGTACGGGTACGAGCGGACCGCGCGCCAACTGAGCCGCACGCATAGGCTTCGATGGTAGCGGGGCACAGCGATTTCCGGGCGCTGGAACGCACCAACCGGCGCGAGACCGCGCTGCTGGTAGTGGTCTTCATGGTGTTGTTTGTGGCGCTTGGTTTTGGTCTCGATTTCGTCGTCGGCGATCTGCGCATAATCAACGGCGGTATCGTCGGCGTTCCCCTCCTCACTTTCGCCGCCTTGATCATCGGCGTTATCCAATCGCTGGTCTCGTACTACGGCGGTGCCGCGCTGGTGCTCGCCTCGGTGCATGCGCGCGTGCTCACGCCCGATTCACCCAAGCATCAGATGGTGCTCGACATTGTGCGCGAGATGGCGCTGGCGGCACGGATGCCGGTGCCGGCGGCGTACGTGATGGATGCGGCGGCGCCCAACGCGTTCGCGACCGGGCGCGACCCCGCGCATTCGGTGATATGCGTCACCCAGGGGCTGGTCGACGAAATGGATCGCGAGGAATTGCAAGGCGTGATTGGTCACGAGATGGCGCATGTCCGCGATTATGACACCCGTACCATGATGATGATCGCGGTACTGGTTGGCGGCGTCGCGATGCTGGCGGATTTCGTCTATCGCTGGATGTGGTTTGGCGGGTTCGGTATGCGGCGCGATAACAGCGATAGCGGCAATGGCGGTGGCAGTGGCGAAGCCGGCATGCTGATCGCTATCGCGGTGTTCATCCTGGCGGCGGTCGCGCCGATTTTCTCGCAACTTATCGCCATGGCGGTCTCGCGTCAGCGCGAATATCTGGCCGACGCATCGTCGGTCGAGTTCACACGCAATCCGCGAGCCTTGTTGCGCGCGCTCGAACATCTTGCAAAGACCGAGGCGCCGCTCAAAGACGCGCCGCGCGGGATCGGCCATCTCTTTATGGTGAATCCCCTCGAAGGCACGAGGGAAGACGATGAAAGCTTCCGCAGCAATCTCTTTTCGACGCATCCGCCGCTAGGCCGGCGTATCGCGCGTTTGCACGCGCTGCTTGACGAGTCGGCCGCCGCCGCGCCCGCGCGCACCTGACCCGTCGCCGCTAGTACGGGCGTGGCGAGCATACGAACCACGCCTGGCTTCCCACCAGCGCACCAAGACGGCCGAGCGGCGAAAAGCAGATGCGCTCGACCACGAACGGACCATCGAGCCGCCGTCTCATGGTGCGCCAGTTGAAACCCTTGTGGCCGTGGTACGAATAGGTGCCGCTGTCCGAGACGGCGCTGCGCAGCGGGCGCTCAATGGCGGTCCCCTCACGCGCGAGCACCATCTTGCAGAACTCACCGAAGCGGTAGGTTTCACGCTGGCCGCGATGGCCGCGCCATTGCGCCAGCGCTCGCACCACCTGCTTGCCGACCAGACTCAAGTTGGTCTCGATCGGCACGCTGATGATTACCCTGCCATCGTCGGCGACGAGCCGGCGCAATTCGTAAAGCACTTCGCCCGCAACGCTCTCGGTGCAATGCTCCAGCACCTCGAAGCAGCAGACGACCTTGAAGGCGCCGCCATGGTATTCATCTTTAAGCTTGTCGACGATGACGAACTCGACGCCCGGCTTAGCGGCGAAACGCTCGCGGCACTTGGCGATCTCATCCGCGTTAGCGTCGGTGCCGGCCGCGTTCGCGAAAAGATCGTGAACCAAAGCGAGGAAGGTTCCCTCACCGCAGCCGTAATCGAGCAGACGGCCGCCGGCGTACGGTTCGACCAGTTGGCGCGCGAGCATGAAGCGGCTGCGATGGCTCCATGCGATGACGCGGTCTTTGCTTAGGACCTGCGTCCGCGCATAGTGGCCTGGCGTGATCAGATCTTGGAGATTCTTCAATTGGCCAGCCACGTCATTCCCGGCGGCGATGCTCTTGATCGATAATTTTGAGGCCACGGACAAGACAGCCGCCGCGCCTTTGTTGTAAACCGTTCTCGTGGGCGAATCCACAATTATTGCGAACGCTTGCTACGGATAATTTTGAGACGATATAGCTCATTTTCAGGTAGATGCGAGGCGCCCGGCCGGACGACAAAGGAGACCGCATGCCACACGTGACGACCGACGACGGAGTGAAACTCTACTACGAAGAGACGGGCAGCGGCGTGCCGATCGTGTTTGTCCACGAGTTTGCCGGCGATCATCGCAGCTATGAGCCGCAGATGCGCTACTTTGCGCGCTCCTATCGCTGTATCGCCTACAACGCTCGCGGCTATCCGCCCTCCGACGTGCCCGAACCGGCGAAATATTCCCAGGAGCGTGCGCGTGACGATATCCGGGCCGTGCTCGACGGCCTTGCGATCGACAAGGCGCATGTCGTCGGTGTTTCGATGGGTGGCTTCGCGACGCTGCATTTCGGCCTTAATTACTCTGAACGTGCGCGCTCGCTCGTTATCGGCGGATGTGGTTACGGTGCCGAGCCCGAAAAGCATGCGCAATTCGAGCAGGAGGCCGAGGCGGCGGCCTGCCGTTTCGAAACCCAGACTATCGCCGAGGCCGCGACCGCTTATGCGATGGGACCGACGCGGGTGCAACTGCTCAACAAGGATCCACGTGGATGGGCCGAGTTCCGCGCGATGCTCGCCGAGCATTCGCCCGTCGGTTCGGCCAATACGCTGCGCGGTGTGCAAAAGAAACGGCCGTCGCTCTATGCGCTGGTCGACCGGATGAAGCGCCTCACGGTGCCGACGTTAGTGATGACGGGCGACGAGGATGATCCCTGTATCGAGGCGTCGCTGCTGATGAAGCGCAACATCCCGTCGGCAGGGCTAGTGATTTTCCCGCGCACCGGGCATGCGCTGAACCTCGAGGAGCCAGCGTACTTCAACCGCGTCTGCGAGGACTTCTTTCACCAGGTCGAAATCGGCCGCTGGGGCTTGCGCGATTCGCGCTCGATTAGCGGCAGGATTATCTGATCGCCGCGGCGCTTGCGCATACTAGCATCGCGTACTCCTGTACTGTTTAGAATCTCGCAATGATGCTAATAGGCGCATTGACGGTGATCGTGCATACAAAGTTACGCATGTTACGCTAGTGACAGCTCGGCGAAAAACACTATCATTCCTTTGCCCAAGAGCATAAATTAAGGACACCTGCCTCCGGACAATCTTCCGACCTGACCCCCGGCTTCCGCCGAATCGGGCCTGTCCGAATTTAAGAGGACAGACGGGAGGAACGCGCCCATGCCAAGGGTGTACGTCGGCAACCTTGCCGGTTCGGTGACTAGTGAGGATTTGCTGACGCTGTTTTCGCGCGCTGGTGAAGTGAAAAACGCACTGGCGATTAGCGACCGGACCTCGAGTGTGTGCCGTGGCTTTGGCTTCGTCGACATGATGGAAGCCGAAGACGTGGCGACCGCGATCCAGATGCTGGATCATGCTGAACTCAACGGTCAGTGCATTCAGATCGAGCCTGACGTGCCGCGCCCGGAACACGTGGCGGGTAAGACCAGCAAGCGTCGGCACCCGGTCCTGCGGAGCTGAAAAGGGGAACCGTCACCAGTAAGCCGGAATGCTTATCCAGCCGCCAAGCATAGGTGGCGAGGAGAAGGCTATCCGCTAAAGAGGGTTATGACGATCGAGGCGAGATCTCCTTGGGATACCCACGACTTCAAGGCCAAGACACTAGAGGGCTCGGCTTCGGGCGCAAGCGGTTCGCGCTTGGGCTTCACCTGCCGCAGTTGCGGACGAAAATTCAACCACACGCTCGGTAACCGGCGAACCTGGGCTGTCAACAACGAAGGGGTGGCGCTCGATGATGCGGTGACGACGCGATGGCTCGCGGAGAATTGTCTGCGCTATCCGGCTGCCACTGACGACGATGATCGCAAACGTTTGCGCGGACACTCCCACGCCTGAAGCGTCGGCGCCCGGATCCACCTTATATTGTAGTGCCGGGTCCACGGGCTTAAGCATCGCCAACGGAGGGATGCGGACTCAAAGGATGCGCTCTTAGATGACCGATTCACCCGCGACTCGTCAAAGGATGTACCGCGCCTATCTTGAATTCTTCGCAGTGGCGGAACGCAAGCGGCGATGGAACATCTTCGATGACATTCCGTGGGACAAGCTCGACCCTGCGACGAACAGCGAGCAAAGGGCCGTGTGCATCGAGACCTTTTGCGCCGAGGAACTCTACCTGCCCGACTAC
>JBOHWJ010000339.1:0-3698 GCA_050736495.1 Binataceae bacterium (SeqCode)
GGCATCACCTGTTGGAGTGGCGCGCGCCGGGGCGAACGCCGTTGCGGATGCGGATTAATTCACGTAGCCGGTGTGCTTCAGATACTCCGCCAGCAGCACGGCGCCCTTGCCCGCGCCCATCGCGGCATTATGGCTCACCAGCAGGTACTTGACGCCGTTGGGAATCACTTCGTCGGTGCGCACGCGCCCGACCGAAGTGGTCATGCCGTCGCCAGCGTCGCGATCAAGGCGTGGCTGCGGCCGCATCGGATTGCGATGCACCGTGATCATGTGGCTTGGCGCGGTCGGCAGGCCAAGCTTGGTGAAGTCGCGCCCGAAGTCCTCGAACGCGGCGATGACATCGTCGACCGTGGCCGCATGCTTTAATCCCGCCGTCACCGATTCGGTATGACCCGCCAGCACACCCGCGCGGGTGCAGGTGGCGCTGACCCTGATGGGCAATTCGGCGATGCCGCCCTCGGCCATGTGGCCGAGAATTTTGCGCGTCTCGATCGTCACGCGCTCCTCCTCGCGCGGGATGTACGGAATGATGTTTTCCATGATATCGAGCGCGGGCAGGTCACGGCCGGCGCCCGAAATTCCCTGCATCGTGGTGACCAGCGTTGAGTCGATGCCGAAGCGCTGGTCGAGCGCCTTGAGCGTTATCGCAAGTCCGGTCGCGGTGCAGTTCGGCAGCGTCGCGATATAGCCCTTCCATCCGCGCCGGCGCTGCTGCTCCCTGACGATCGCGATATGATCGAGGTTGACGCCCGGGATCAGCAGCGGCACATCGGATTCCATTCGATACGGACGCGCGGTGCTGATAGTCGGCACCTGCCGGGCATAGAGCGGTTCGAGCTCGCGCGCGGCTTCCGATTCCACCGCGGCAAAGACCAGCCGCACACCGTCGAGACGCATGGAGTTGGCATTCTGCACTTCGAGCGCGAGTGCCACGGCGGGCGGCTCGCCGCCGCCAACGTACCATCGTCGCATCCCGCTCCGCGCGTCAGTTATCGCCTCTTCGAAGGTCCTGCCGGCCGAGCGTTCGGAGGCGGCGAGCGCGGCGATTTCGAAGTACGGATGGCCGTCGAGCGCGGCCAGTACCTGCTGGCCCGCGATCCCGGTGGCGCCAACCACTGCAACTGGAATTTTCATTTAGAGTGTCGAGCCTGCGGCTCGTAATCTCCACATGCTATGAACTTATAGGTGACCTCGGCGGGATTCCATCCGGCCGCGCCCGTGCGGCTGCGGCTTGCTCAAAGTTTTGTCATCAGCCAGTCCTGGACCAGCGCGAAAAGCTCATCGGCCACCTGCCCCAGGCGATGGTCGGCACCGGGAAAGAGCTTCAGCGTTTTGGGCTCGCCAGCGCGTTCGTAGAGCATCTTCGAGCTTTCGTCGGGCAGGATGGTGTCGGCGGTGCCGTGGATGAGCAGCAGCGGCTTGGGCTTGAGGTCGGCGACCGTGTGCGCGCCGGCAAGTTGGCTCGAAATCGCGATCACCGTGCTGGCGATTGGGCTCAACGTGCCGGCGCTAATCGCAATCGCGCCGCCGAAGGAATGACCGATCAGCGCCGCGCGCTGGTGGCCGACGCCCTTTAGAAAAGTGAGTGCGGCGAGCGCGTCGAGCAAGCATTCGTCGAAATCGTTGGGCGTACGGTAATTGATACGCGCGATACTTAGACCCCGCCGCGGCAGCTCAAGTCCCAGCCGCGGATAGAGCATCGCGGGGCCATCGAAGCCGCCAATCGCGCCGCTGACGCAGAGCGCCGCGCGCGACGGCGTCTCCGCCGCGTGGACCACCATCGGGATGACGCCGCGGCTGGTCCTGAGCATGACCCTACGCGCCCCGGCAATCTCCTCGCCTGGGTCGAAACCCAGGATTTTGAGGTCGAGCTGCTCCTGATCGCTCATGTCGGGTCATCCACGACGCCTGACTCAGCACTACGCATGCTTCGCGCGTGCGGCTATGTCGCAAACGCCGTGCGCAGGCCGTTACAGCATTCAGCGAGCGCGCGTTTCCCGGCGTCGATCGCGTTGTTCAGGCTGACGAAGCCATGGCATACGCCCTCGTAACGCTTGAGTGTGACTGCAACGCCGGCCTTGCGCAGCGCGTCGGCGTACAACTGGCCCTCATCGCGCAGCGGATCGACTTCGGCGAGGATGACGGTGGCGGGCGGCAGTCCGGCGAGACTTGCCGCGCGCAACGGGCATGCGTACGGATTGGCGCGGTCTTTATCGGTCAGATAGTGGCCCCAGAACCATTCCATGTCAGCGCGCGAGAGGATGTAGCCGTCCTGGGTGAATTCGCGCTGCGATGGCGTGTCATCGGCGGCGTCGATCGCGGGATAGATGAGCACTTGATGAACGAGTTTGAGGCCGCCGCGATCGCGCGCCATCTGCGCGACCACCGCCGCCAGATTACCGCCGGCGCTGTCGCCGCCGGCCGCGATGCGCGCCGGGTCAACGTTGAGCGTGCGCGCGTTGTCGGCAGTCCACTTGGCCGCGGCGTAGCAATCCTCGGGCGCGGCGGGAAACTTATGCTCGGGGGCGAGGCGGTAGTCGACCGAGACCGTTACGCATCCGGTGCCGACGGTGAGCGAGCGGCAAACTTCGTCGTAGTCGTTGAGCGTGCCGACCACCCATCCGCCGCCGTGGAAATAAAGCAACGCGCCGAACGGTCCCGCGCCCGTGGGCGTGTAAATCCTCACCGGGATTTCGCCGCCGGGTCCTGGAATTTTGCGATCCTCGACCTTGCCGACCGGGGGCGACGTGGGACTGCGGAACGCCTGGAACAGCATCTCGATCGCGGCGCGCGCCTGCGCCGGTGTCAGCTCATGAAAGGGTTTGCCGCCGGCCGCCGTCAATTGGTCCAGGAGCGCCTTCATCTGTGGATCGAGTTGCATATTCTCCTCCTCGGCATCGATGGGTTAAGCCACTGCGCCAGGCGTACGCATGCGGCGGCTGAGTATCGTTCACTTTCACGCCGGGCGCGAATCCCGGTTGAACGGTGCCGCTAACCGCGATTGTCGGGTAATCACCCCGGCGTTGGCAAGTCGCGCGAGCATTCGATGTGAGGCCGCGCGCCGCGACCGGACCACAACAAAACAACCGGAGGTGGCAGTCATGCGATTCATCGGGAACGCCCGCTCGTCTTTTTGCGGGCTAATAGAGCGAGCGCAGGTGATCGAAGAATTCCGGATAAGTCTTTGCAACGCAGCCGGGGTTCTGGATGCGCACGCCACGAAGCCTGAGCCCGACTACCGCGAACGCCATCGCGATACGATGATCGTCGTAAGTCGCAACCGCGGCGGGCGTTAACTCGGACGGTTCGATTTGAAGTCCGTCGTCGAACTCCTCCACGCGCGCACCTAATCGGCGCAGTTCGGTGGCCAGCGCGGCGAGGCGATCGCTTTCGTGATGGCGGATGAAGCCGACCTTGCGAATCCGCGTCGGCGAGGAGCAAAACGGCGCGAGCGCGGCCAGCGTCGGCACCATGTCGGGCATCGAGTTCATGGCGACGTCGACGCCCGCCAATTGCCCGCTGCCGGTGACTTCGACCACACCGGGATGCCACGTGACCCGCGCGCCCATCCGTTCCAGTAGCCGCAGAAAATCCGTGTCGCCCTGCACCGAGGTGGTAGTGATACCCGCAAGCGTCACGCGGCCGCCGATGAGCGCGGCGGCGGCGGCGAAATAGCTCGCGCTCGAGGCGTCGGGCTC
>JBOHWJ010000340.1:0-3709 GCA_050736495.1 Binataceae bacterium (SeqCode)
CAACTACACCTCGGACATTCCCTCGAGCGGCGTCGAGGAGTTCAAATCGCTCAACGCCGACGGCTTCGCCATCCGCATCGTGATGAGGCGTGACCCGCATGAAACCGCGACCGCGTCGTGCGCCGGCGATCTCAGCCTCGACGCGCTGCGCGAGACGCTCGCGCGCGCGCGCCGCTCGATGATTAACGACCCGCATTTCCCCGGACTTCCCGACCATCCACGCAAGCTCGCCGGCAAAGCGGCCGGCGCGGGCGACCTGATGCGCACCAATGACGCCGCGCTGGCCGCCGCCGCATGGGACATCATCGGCGGCGCGATCGCGCGCTTCACCGCCAAGCAGCCGCTCAAACTCGCCCGCCCCGGACTGGTGCTGGGCGGCGACCTCTCGCTCATCCGCGACCGTATCGCGCTCGCCAATTCCGGCTTCGACGATCTCCGTATTGATGAAGGCGCCTATTTCAACACCTCGGTGACGGTGCTGGTCGAGGCGCTCGAAGCCAAGGGCACGGCGACCGCGGTGGGCGCCTCACTGGCCGAGATGCGCCGCGCCGCACATCGCGTGGGCGCGGACGCGGTCGCGAGGGCGCTCAAGCTGCGTCATGGTGAGCGGCCGCCTGCGGGAATCTATCGCGTTGTGCTGGGGCCGCAGCCGGTCGCCGAAATTCTCAACTACATGGTGCTGCCGTCGCTCACCACCGGGGCCTTTCGCGCAGCGACTTCCGCCTACCACGGCCGTTTTGGTCAGCAGGTGATGGATCCGCGGCTGAGCCTGTTCGACGATCCCCTGGCGAAGAGCGGCGCGCTCAACCGCCGCATCACATGCGAAGGGCTGCCCGCGCGGCGCACCGAACTGGTAAACGCGGGGCGCCTGGTTGGCCTGCTCTCGAACTTCTACGAGACTCACCGGCTGGCGACCGACGAGCATCGCGGCGAAAAGCTCGGCCCTGGCGTCGACCGCGCCGCGGCGGAATTTCCACCGCTGAACGGCTACCGTCTCGGCGAGAGCGTGGCGCGCCGCTTCGACGCCTTTCCTCGGGCCATCGGCACCAACGTGATCATGCACACGCATGGCGGTGTTGGCGAACGCGAATTGCTCGCGGCCGTCGGCGACGGCATCTATATCGGCCGGGTATGGTACACCTACCCGATCAATGGACAACGCGCCGGCGACTTCACCTGCACCGTTAGCGGCGACTCCTACGTTATCAGGGACGGCCGTCTCGCCGCGCCGCTGGCACCCAACTGCTTTCGCGTCAACGCGAATATCGAACAGATTTTCGCCGCCCCACTCGTGGTCGGCAAACGCTCCGAGCCCGCGCTGGTATGGGGTTCGGCGGAAGCCTATTACACGCCGGTGCTGGCCGCCGATACAATCACGCTCGCCGCGGTGGGAGCGAAACATGAAATGGGTTCGAGCGATGGAATCGAGACGGGCCGATCGATTGGCTAGCGCGCGCACCAACTCCATCGACGGATTGACGGTCACGCGCGAAGGAATTGTATGTGCCGCGAGTCACGACGAAATGCGGCGTGCGCGGGCGCAGTTCGACCGCTGCCATTACCTGCGCCTGCCGGGCCTCATCGAACCGCACCTGTTGCGCGTGATGGAGCGTCATCTCGCGCGGGAGAGCTTCGCGTACAACAGCACCCGCGTCGGCAGCGACCTCGTGCCGGCCAAGGGGTGGGTCGGTGTCGCTCTGCACGTGCCGCTCAATGACCCGCAACTGTTCCGGCCGGTGCGCCAGCTTACCGGCTGCGGTCCGATCGGATGCTTCGGCGGACGGCTCTATCGGCTAGCCGCGCGGCCCGGAATGGAATTGCGATGGCATAATGACCTCCGGGATACGCGCCTGGTCGCGCTGACGATTAATTTGAGCCCGCAGCCCTATCGCGGCGAGATGCTTCAGCTTCGCGCGGTCAACCAGCGCGGCTACGAGGAAATCCCCAACCTCGACTTCGGCGACGCGGTGCTGTTTCGGGTTTCGCCTCGGCTCAAGCATCGAGTAACGCCAATCGAAGGCCGGATTGCGAAGACCGCGTTCGCTGGATGGTTCGCGGCGAAGCCGGGCTATCGCGCCGTTCGAAAGAAATTCTTCGATCCAGCGAAACTTGGAAATGAGGCACGCGCGGGTCGTAACGGCGAGTGGTTGCCGCTGCCGGGCCGGAGTGACGCCATGCAAATTCCCGACGACGTGGTGTTTCAGAAGTCCCCCGATGAAACCTTCGTGATGAGCTTTGCCACCAGCGCCGCCTATGGGCTCGACGCCGTCGGCGGCCGTATCTGGGAATTGCTTGGCGCGGGCCTCGACCTCGGCGCCGTCGCCGATGCGTTGGCGTCAGAGTATGAAGCCGCGCCGGCCCGGGTCGAGCTTGACGTGAGGAGGCTCGTGGGCGAACTCGCGGCGCGCCGGCTGATCAGGGTCGCACGGCGTAAACGCACATGATGCGAGCGCCGGTTCGCGCCGATGGCGCGCGCATATACGCGTCTGGCGGCGATCATGGAACCTTCGCTCCGTCCTTGTAGACCTGCTTGTGGCTGGTAAGCCCGGTCGGATCCCACTGCGTCCATACACCCTCGCGCTTGCCGTTTTTGTAGTTGCCCTCGATAGCCTTGGCGCCGTTGGCGTACCAACTGATGTGTGCACCATCCTGCATCCCATCTTTGTAGTGATCGAGCGACTGGCGCCTGCCGTTTTCGTAAAAGATAGTCCATTGGCCGTCCTGTCTGCCGTCGTGGTACTGGCCCTTGATCATCGGGTCGCTGCCGTCGCCATAAACGATGAAGAGACCGTCCTTGACTGGCTTGCCGTCAACGATTTTCTGGCACCATAGCTCTTCGCCCTTGGGCGGCCGCGCACCCATTAGCTTGGCGCCGGGCGGACATGAGAACGTCGGCGCCCCGCTTCGCCGGCATGCGCCAAGGCCGGTAGCGACAAGTGCGGCCGTGAGGGCGAGCGCCGCGAGGGCGGGCTTGCGCATCCGGACAGCGTCGGTCACGCGTCCTAATTTGCCACCATGCGCACGAAAGGCAAGTAAGCAGTCGGCTTGCGCGATCGCGGCCGTGGTCCGTACGATTTGGCGGAACGTCGCGCGCTGGCGGAACATAAGCTTGGGACGCGAAGCACGTACGGACGGGAGCGCACCAGCGAGCGCTTCCGCCCGCGAAGCATAACGGGGCGTTCGTCCTTAACCGGCGAACGCCCCGCATCCATCGTCAGTCCGATCCGGTCGAACCCAGCAGATTACCGCCAAGGGTCGGATGGCCCACGGTCTTGTCGCCGATAACGTTTATCAGCGACGGCTTGCCCGATTTAAACGCACGCTCGAGCGCCGGAATGAGGTCGTCCGGATTTTCGACGTGCTCACCGTGGCAACCCATCTCCTGGTAGACCTTGTCGTAGCGGATGTCCTGCAGGATGTTGAAGGGGTCGGTTCGGTTCTTCAGCAACGGCATCGACTCGAAACTCGGACCCCACGAACTGTTGTTCCACAGCACGCATACGATCGGCAGGTTATAACGCGCCGCGGTCTCGAGGTCGAAGCCGCCAATGCCGAGTCCGCCGTCGCCCATCACCAGCACCACCTGCGCGCCCGGCCGCGCAAGCTGCACGCCGATACCCATGCCAAAGCCATGGCCGACGGGGGCCAGTGGTCCAGCGTCAATCACCGAGCCTGGGAAGCGGCTGACGAAATTCTGACTCATCCAACC
>JBOHWJ010000341.1:0-3313 GCA_050736495.1 Binataceae bacterium (SeqCode)
GACCAATAGCACATCGCCCTTTTGTACCTCTTTCCGCCACTTCCTCTTGTCGGTTACATAGACGGGCTTGATACCGCGATCTTTATATTCGCCGATCTGGTCGCGTCGAATGAGTACAAGGCGAAAGCCCTCAGCCTCGAGAGCGGTCTTCATCGATTCCTGATAATACTCCGGATCGATAAGATTCAATTCCTCGATGGGTCCGTCGCAGACCAGGAAGTTGCCCTGCCACGCGACGCCAATCCACCCTTGTTCGGCGTCAGAATGGGACTGCGCCTTTTGCTCCAACTCTACGATCCGACTGGCTAATGCATCCAAGGCAACGGTGTCCGCGACGGCCACGCCGCCGATTCCAGACAACTGCGTTAATAGGAGCTTTAGGTCCTCTGCCGTTGCCACGGTTATTGCTTGGCCCTCGCCGAGCGGCGGAGGAAGCTTGTCTGGCTGGAGATCTCCCAAGCAGCAAATCACAATCGGGCGGTCGAACCAGAAGACCCCCGACTCGAACCAAACCCAGTTCCGTTCGATACTCCGCGATGTTGCTACGAGAATCAAAGCGGCTGCTTCTTGAAGATTGTGTTGGATCTCCGCCGACCATCGGAAACCAAGCCTGATGTCCCCAGGGTAGGTTGAGCAAAAAACGCTCAAGCCGGGGATCCGTCGTTCGATCTCGTCTTTCAGAAGGATTGCTAGCGGCGCGTCCGCCGCGGCATGGCTCATGAAGACTCTTCGCGGGTCGATCGCAAGGCGCTCTCCCCGTGCCGATAGCTCTCGTCGGAGGCTGGTGGCGGAAATGAACAAGTCGATATCAGCCTCAGCTTCAGGCAGGACCTGTTGAATCAAGTCGGCTAGATCGGCTCGTCCGTCGCCGCCCCAGAGCGTCCTTTGGTGAGTTCGATTGCTTGGCGAAGATCGGAAGTTGAATCAACGACGAGCTCCCGCATCAGAGCTTTCAGCCCTTCTGCAATTAAGGCCGATCGGGGAAGGCTGAAGTCAATCGCAACGCTTCGGAGTATTTCCCAGGCGGCTTGAAACCTCTCGCGTAGCTCGGTCCTGCATGCGTCACGGATCACCTGTTGATGGGCGCTCCCGCCAGCTCCGCCCGCCTTTACGGCTTGACTGTGGAGGTCGGCGAGTACGTAGACGAATTTCTGTTGACGGTCGCCGAGTGTACCCTTGATCTTGCGCTCGGCGATACTTCGGGTCTTCGCGTCGAATGCAGTTTGTGTCATCGATCCGGCTGCGCTCCCAGTGCGGTGCTAGTAAAGATATCGCTCTGCCTGCATTTTTCTAGGTTTTGGCCTTCCGGCCCTTCAGGGGAACTACTTTCCTAGGGGCATTCTTCCCCGATGAATGAAACGCCGCGAGTTTCTCGGCGCCTTCTCGAAGCATGGCTTCATCGACGATTGCGTAACGACGATAGACAGATTCAGTCTTGTGGCCCGTCATCTTCATTGACGATGAGCGCGGTACGCCGGCGCGCTCAAGGTTTCTGACCGCAGTCCTGCGAAGATCGTGCGCGATTCGATCGGGTAGCCCGGCCAAACGACAAGCTTCATCCCACGCGCCGTAATAGTCCTTGATGGGTTTGCCACTGCGATGAAACACCCACGGAATGACGCACTCCTTCGCTTTTTCAAGCCGCCGTGTCTTTTCCAGCTGCTGTGAAAGAATGTTTCGCAATTCGGGAGTGAGCGGGAACATTCGTCCTTCGCTATTTTTGGATTCTCCTGGGTCCAGCCGAAGCCAGTTCGCCGCAAGATCGACGTGTTGCCATTTTCGCGTCAACACCTCCGAAGGGACTCGCCAACCGGTGATGTATGCGACCTGAAAGACGGGCTTCAAATGTTCAGGTAAATGCTTGAGTACTGCCTGAAATTGTTCCGGTTCGAAGAATCCTTTCCGCGTGTTGTTCTCTTGGAGCATTTGGAAGCGCGGCACTTGTCCCACCTTCTTGCCGGCCAGCCGGAATCCGCGCTTCAGGGCGGCCAGCTCTCGATTGATCGTTGCATTTGCCGCTTCTTGATCTTGACGGTGCACGATGTAGGCGCTTAGCCGGTCTTCCGTGATGTCGATCGCCATCGAATCGCCGAAGAACTCGCGCAGGTGCTCGACCGCGTCCTCGACTCGGCTCAAACTGCGGCGACCGTTGGCGCGATAGTTGTCGAGCAGAATCTGTGCGAGGTCTTCGAACGTTGTTTTCTCGATGTCCGGCCCCACCGGCCGTCCTTCGGCGGCGGCGCCCAGGCGTTTCTTGAGCAACTTCACAGCAACGGCCTGATTCGAGGAGCTTGATGATTCGCGGTATCGTTTGCCGCGCACAGAGTATTGAAGCCACCAAGTCGAGGCAGTTTTCTGCTTGCCAGTAACCTGATCGCGATATGTCGGCTGGTAGACGAAACCCAGACCGCGCGCCTTTTTCATCGCGGCGCCGTGCTCGAATCGTGGTGTTGCATCCTGTGATCAGCGTAGTGACGGATCGCTTTGAGGATCAACTCGCAGGCGTTGCGTTTTCCGCAATTGCACCGGCCTCGGCGCGCGACCGTCAGGCGTCGAACAAAGGCGCTGTACTGTACGCTAGGGCTCTATCTCGGGGCGATACCACCGGTATCGTGCTTAACAGTCAAGCGCCCTTTGTATAGCTGGGACGACTAGCGAGCCACCGCCGCAGAGCAGTCCGGGAACAAACGTACTTCTTACGGGAAAGCCGGATAACAAACGGAAGCCTGCGAGCCTTTCGGATGATCCAGCGACGAGGTACGTGCAAAGCGGCAGCAACTTCTTCGACGGTTGCTATATCATCCAGGTCCGGCAGTGTTCGATGTCCGTCGGCTGTTGGAGTTTCGATTTCGAACGCCCCATTCGGCTCATCGTCGACGGCACGCGACGATGGCAACCGCCAAATTAAGGGAACTGATGCGTTCAGTTTTCTACTTCGGAGAACTCGCGCCGTGCGTTCGTTGGGCACCCCGGTATCGGGGTCAACCGCCAATTCCACCAACACTGGGACCGCATATAGTCCCGCCACGCCCGACCTTCGCGGCACACGAGGAAAGCCGTCGCCTCCCGTGGAATTCCGCATAAACTACTTCTCCGGTCGGTGTTGATTCGGTAGACGCCTGCAGTGGCTCTGTTCCTGTGTGAGAAGACCCGCCTCCAGATCCGATTGATGAATCGGTAAGATTCAGGCCGACGCGCGAGCGAACCACCGGCGGAAGCGGCTTGAAGATGAGGTTTTGGTGACACCCGACGCATCGCGGAAACCAAACGCATCGTTACTAGTGTTATGTCTCGTAAATATCAGTAACGTTGC
>JBOHWJ010000342.1:0-5813 GCA_050736495.1 Binataceae bacterium (SeqCode)
GCCGTCGGCGAGGCCTTCGAGATAGGCGGTATAGCCGCTGCGCGCAATGACTTCGTCGAGAATCGCACGCACGGTCAGGGTCGGCGCGCGTGCGGCGAGGTCGCGCAGCCATGCATAGAAAGCGCCCGCCTGTTTGGCGATTCTGAGCGCGACGTTCGATTCGGTTTCGAGCCGGCCAAGCGCCTCGAAGGTCGTCGTCCGTTCGCGCCCCGCCACCTCCGCGATTACCTGCAACGTGCGCGCCCCGATTCCGCGCGGCGGCGCGCCGGCCATGCGCTCGACGCTCAAGGCGTCGGCGGGATTCGCCAGCACGCGCAGATAGGCGAGCAGATCCTTGACCTCGCGATGCTCGTAAAAGCGCAGGCCGCCGACGATATAGTAGGGGATGCGGCGGCGGACGAGGGCCTCTTCGAGGACGCGCGACTGCGCGTTGACGCGATAGAAAACCACCACGTCGCCGGCCCGGCCGGCGCCATCGGCGATGAGGCGCGCGATCTCACGCGCGACGAAGTCGGCCTCGTCGCGTTCGGTCAAGCCCGTGTAATAGGTGATGGGATCGCCGACGGCGTTTTCGGTCCACAGGCGCTTGGCCTTGCGTTCGCGGTTGTTCTGGATGACGGCGTCGGCGGCGGCGAGGATGGTCTTGGTCGATCGGTAGTTCTGTTCGAGCTTGAAGATGAGGGCGCTGGGATAGTCGCGCTCGAAGTCGAGGATGTTGCGGATGTCGGCGCCGCGCCAGCGATAGATCGATTGATCTTCGTCGCCGACCACGCACAGGTTGCCGCTGTGCGCCGAGAGCGCGCGCACCAACAGATACTGGACATGGTTGGTATCCTGGTACTCGTCGACCAGCAGATGCGCGGCGCGCCCCTGCCAGCGCGCGAGCGCGCCGGCGTCGGTCTCGAACAACCGATGAGTGAGCAGCAGCAGGTCGCCGAAGTCAAGCGCGTTCATCTCGCGCAATTGCACCTGGTAAAGTCCGTAGAGTTGAGCGATGGAACGCTCGCGCAAATCGGTGGCGGCAGCGCCGAGCTTTTCCGGCGTCAGCGCCTCGTTCTTGGCCTGGTCGATGCGTGCGCGCACCAGTTCCGGCGGCGGCGAGTCGGCCAGTTGCGCATGCGCGATGACGCGCCGGATGACGGCCATGGCGTCGCCTTCGTCGAGGATGCTGAAGTTGCGATCGTAGCCGAGGGCGCCGATATCGCTGCGCAGGATGCGCGCGCAGGCCGAATGAAACGTGCTTACCCACGGAAAGGCCGCGCCGCCGCCCAGCAGCGTGGCTACGCGCTCGCGCATCTCGCTCGCCGACTTGTTGGTAAACGTTACCGCCAGCAGATGCGCGGCGTTGGCCTTGTGCTCGGCCAGCAGGTGGGCGATACGGTAGGTCAGCACGCGCGTTTTGCCCGATCCGGCACCGGCCAGGATAAGGATCGGTCCGTCGGGCGCCACTACTGCCTCGCGCTGGGCGGGATTCAGATCGGCGAGATTAATCGAAGACATCGGTTGGGTGATGGCGCATAGTGCGGTGAAAAAACTTGCGGCAGAGAAAAAGATACCGGCTTCACCACTCGGCGGGAAGTGGCAACGGAACTTTTGTGTGTATAATTTCCACCGCACGCGGTCATCTCGCGACGATCTCCGCGTGATGTTTCCGGACGGTCCGATGAACCGCTGATGGCGAAGTACGAACCGCACGACAAATTCTATCGCAAGGCCCGCGAGCAGGGTTTGCCTTCGCGCGCCGCATTCAAAATCAGCGAGTTGATCGCACGCTTCAAACTTGTGCGCGCCGGCGCGCGGGTGGCCGACCTTGGCTGCGCGCCGGGCGGATGGCTCGCGATACTGGCGCTGGCCGCGGGCGCGACCGGCCGCGTGGTCGGCGTCGACCTTGCCGCGTGCAAAGTGCATGCGGCCAACGTCGTCACGATCGCGGGTGACATTTGCGATCCCGCGGTGCGCGCCGTGGTGGTGGAGAGACTTGGCGGCGCCGCCGATCTTGTAACCAGCGATCTCGCGCCCAAACTCAGCGGAATTGCCGAGCGCGACCAGGCCCGTTCGCTCGAATTGCTCGCCGCCGCGCTCGATTTCGCCGCCGCCGCGCTCAGACCCCGCGGTGCGATGGCCGCGAAACTCTTCATGGGTCCGGACTTCAACCATGTGGCCGCAAGCTTCAAGCAACGTTTCGCCCAGGTCGAAATCGTGCGCGTCAAGGCGACCAGGCCCGGTTCTTCGGAGCTCTACGTGGTCGCGCGCGGCTTCCGCCCGGCCGCATTCGCGGCGCCGCAATAGATGCGGCGGCGCGAATGCGGCGATGCTTGGCATCGGTGCGGACGCGCGCGTAAGGTTGACGCGATGACGCTACCGCGGAGGGCGACGATTCCATGCATGCTGCTGATGGCCTGTATGCTGGCGGCATGCGCGGGCGGGAACAGTGGCGCACGCACTGCCGCGGGCGACCAGGTGCGGGTGCGGGTCTCCAGCGTCGGCTACGACCAGGAAAGCGGCACGCATTACGTCGTGCTCGAAGACCATGCCAGCGGCCGTACGCTGCCGATCATGATCGGCGAGGAAGAGGCGCGTGCGATCATGCTCGAGATGCACGGAATCAAACCCGAACGGCCGCTGACCTACGAGCTTCTGCAAAACGTCATCGCGACCACCGGTAATCGCGTTGACCGGATAGTGATCGCCGACGTGCGCGAGCAGGTTTATTACGCGAAGATTTATCTCGACGGCGGCCGTTACGCGATCGACAGCCGTCCGAGTGACGCGATCGCGCTCGCGGTGGGCGTGAAAGCGCCGATTTTCGTCGCCGACCATCTTTTCAGCGCGGGCGGCCAGGCTCAGGCGAGCGCGTCGGCCACGGTCAAGACCGCTTCCGGGCTGGGACTGACCGTGCAGGAGCTCACACCCGAATTGGCGCGCTACTTCGCCGTCCAGCCGCAGAGCGGCGTGGTGGTGGCCGACATCGACGCCAATGCCACCAAGGCCGGCCTGCGTCGCGGCGATATCGTTACCGAAGTCGGGCGCCATCAGGTCAGAACCACGCCGGAGTTCTACGCGGCAGCCTCGATGATATCGCGCGCGCCGTACGTAACGCTGACCGTGCGCCGCGGCAAGAACGTGCGCGTGATTACGCTTGGCGCGGCGGCGGCGTCCGCGACCGGGACGCATTAAGCGATACGCTAAGGAGCGTCGCTTTGAGCATGCGCTTTATCACCCAGTGGTTCGTTAATCTCCATCCGCCAGCGCGCTAGCGCCGGATCAGCAGGCTGCGAATGAAGCGCGGGTCGGCCGGACGCGCGGGGTCGAGTTCGGCGAAGTCTTCTTCGAGCATATTGAGACAGGAGTCGACGAAGTCGGTACTGCGTTTGAGCAGGGCGGAGTCGAGGCGAGTTTCCAAAGTTTTCCGGACGATGCGATGGAAGTTTTCGCTGAGATGCGCCGGCCGTCCGTTATGCGTCATCAGCGCCGCCCGCACGCGGCCGAGCCGATCGGGCTCGAACGGTGCGAGCACGAAATGGCCGTCGAGCGCCTGGCGTGCGAAGGCGGTCAGCAGAATCTGGCTGAGCTGGATATCGTAGCCCGCGATCTGCGCACGAAACGGCGCGCCGGCGATTTCCAGCCCAAGCAGCGCCTTGAACAATTCTGGCACGGCGTCGAGCTGCTCGATTAGCGCGTATCCAAGATGCAGATCCCGCATCGCGCGAAACGGCCGCATCGCGACCGAGCCGCCGCGGTCCAGCCCGCCGTAAAATTGCGGCTGACGCTGCAGGAATCCGGCGAGCGCCTCGCGGTAGGGCGAATCAAGATAGGGAATCTCGCGCGGCTTGTCCGCGGCGAGTCCGAATTTCGCCACCACCGCTTGCGCGCGCTTGCGCAGATCGATGGTGAGACTAACGCCGAGGCGAAAGAGCAGCACCAGGTAAGTATCGCGCAGGTGCTCGATAGCGGCTTTCAAGTCGCCGCCCGCCAGATGCTCGAGCGCGAGGTTGAGATAGTCGTGCGTCATCTCGACCGCGACCTGCACCGCTTCGAGATCGCCGAAGTCGACCGCGCGCGCGACCAGCACCTGGTTGGTCACCATCGCCATCTCGCTGCGCAACTGGCGCTGGCCTTGCACGGCGAAGCCAGCCATCAGGGTGGCGTTGAAGAGCGAGCTCTCCGCGCCCCGAAGGGCGGGCGCCACTTCGGGCGGCAGCAATTCGGCGTCGTCGAGCCCGTCGCGTAGCGGTGGCGGAGATTGTGCGCGCAGTTGCGTGAAGCGCTGCGGATCGAGATAGCCGAACACGCCCTGCGCCTCGAAGAAATCCGGGAAACCGCGGTCGGCCAGGCGCGCGCCGCGAAACTGGTAGGCCTGTTCTTCCAGTTCCGCTTCGACACCCCAGTAAATCTCCTCCATCAGCGCGGCGAAGTAGTTGTAGTCGCGCTCGAAGGCCTCCTCGATGAATTCGAGCAGGTGCGCGTGGATGGCGTCGTGGCGGACGAACTCGATCAGATAATGCTCGTCAAACTGCACGAATCGATCCGACGGCATGTCGGACATCTCCTGCGGCTCGTCGACCCGATGGACCTTGATGTACTGGCGCAGGAGCAGCGAGACCAGTTCGAGGTCGAGCTCCATCAGCGCCTCCGCCATTCGTGTGCGTCCGCCCTCCGCCATCGCCTCGATCCACTCGCGCATCCGCGCCAGGTTGGGGCGGTCCTTGTTCCAGCAGTCCAGGTCGAAGAGCCATCTGACCTGTTCGGGGATGGCGAGGCTCAGCAGATCGCCGGCGTCGGCGGTGCCGATCTCCTTGAGCGTGTAAAAGAGCGTTTCAGGCGCGAACGAACGGACCAGCCGCTCGGCCTCGGGCGCTGACAAAATCAGATCCCGTTTTTGGCGCGCCGGGAGCCCGTAGAGAAACTCAAGCTTCTCCTGGAAGGGCAGGTTGAGAAATTCTTCTTGCCTGGAATCTGGCATATATAGACGTGCGTTCGCCCATCTGATTCCGCAAGATACCCTTCCGATTGGAAACCGATCAAGCCGCCTTCGCTGAGTTCCTGTGTATGGCAGGCTTGAAAGACCGGCTTGCATTGATCATGTGACGGGTATGTTAACGTTGCGTGGCCGTCAAAGTGAGTGGCGGCGTGACACGATACGTTTCACCATGCCAAAAGCGCGCCAGATGAGTCTTGCACTGACGATCGCGGGCAGCGACCCCAGCGGCGGCGCCGGCCTTCAGGCCGACCTCAAGACCTTCGCGGCGCTCGGTGTATATGGCTATTCGGTTATCACCGCCGTGATTGCGCAGAACAGCGCGCGGGTCGAGCGCGTCGACGCGGTCGCCGCCGGGATGGTCGCGGCGCAAATCCGTACCCTGGCGATGGAACGGCAGCCCGGCGCGCTCAAGACCGGCGCGCTCGCGAATGCGGCCGTGGTAGGCGCCGTCGCCAATGCGATTCGCGAGTTGAAGCTGCCGGCGCCGGTGGTCGATCCGGTACTGATTTCGAGCAGCGGCACGCGTCTGCTCGAGCGCACGGGCGAGCGCGCGCTCAAGGAACGGCTATTGCCGCTGGCGCTTGTGGTCACGCCCAATCTGCCAGAGGCGGAGGCACTTGCCGGAATCGCAATTGACGGGATGGCCGCGATGCGTGCGGCGGCGCGCGCGATCTGTGCGGCGACGGGAGTGCGCGCGGTGGTTATCAAGGGCGGCCACGCGTTGGAGGCCGGTACGCGCGACGCCGCGATGGGGACGCGCACGCATTTGCGCGCGCGTCCCCGTCGCGCCGGATCAGCGGTGGCCGTCGAAGAGCAGGCAGTGGACCTGCTC
>JBOHWJ010000343.1:0-13235 GCA_050736495.1 Binataceae bacterium (SeqCode)
CCACGAGGGTGCGCACGATGTTACAAAGAAACCCCGAGGGAGGCGTCACCAGTGGAAATCAACGGTATCGCCCACGTCTATATCACCGTGACGAACTTCGAGGCCTGCAAGGCATTCTACCGCCGCCTGCTGCCATTCATGGGACTGACGCGCGTCGTCCATGACAGCGACGACACCTTCTACTGTATCGGTGGTCGCACGGGCGTGGGGATTACGCGATGCGCCCCGGAGTATCGCGGCGAACGCCACGACCAGAACCGCGCCGGGCTGCATCACGTATGCTTTCGTGCACGGTCGCGCGAGGACGTCGACGCCGTGCATGCGCTGGTACGCGAACTTGGTGCGAAGATTGTGCGCGCGCCCGGAGTCGGTCATTGGGCGCCCGGCTACTATTCGATTCTGTTCGAGGATCCCGACGGCGTGCGGCTGGAGCTGAATCATATCCCGGGCAAGGGATTGCTTGCCGATCAGCCGCCGACGTGATGGCGCGAGGACTCCCGGCGTATCAAAGCGGAGATCGTACGGTGTCCGCGTGATTGACTCGGTTGCCCGGCGGCGGGATTTTGTTTAACCTTCCAGTCTATTTGCCATTTGCGGCAATTGGCGAATCTATTTGCGGCTATTGGTGAACAGTTCATACGCAAAGGCACGTAGCTCAGCGGGAGAGCACTTCCCTGACACGGAAGGGGTCGGCGGTTCAATCCCGCCCGTGCCTACCATTTTTCCGCTGGCGCAGGCACTGATCGTGCGGCGCGGCGGATGCCGAATCGATTTGCGCACCGCCCACCAGCCGTGATTATTTTAATCCGTGATCAGCCCCTGCCAACCGCGCGCTACGCTCCAATGCCCAAGCTCCGTTAGATGAGCGCCCAAGTCATCGTAAACCTGAACGGCCAGTCGCGGGTCGTCCCCGCCGGCACTCGGGTGCGCGAAGTGCTCAACGGCGCCGGCCGCGATCTGATCGCGGCGCGCGTCAACGGCATACCGGTCGACTTGAGCCGCGAATTGCACGAGGACGCGACGGTTGAACCGATTGCCGCCGATAGTGCCGAAGGCGTCGACATCCTGCGCCATTCGACCGCCCATCTGATGGCACAAGCGGTGCAGAGTCTCTACCCCGGCACCCAGGTCACGATTGGCCCCACTATCGAAGACGGCTTCTTCTACGACTTCGCGCCGCCGCGTCCGTTCACAGTCGAAGACTTGCCGAAGATCGAAGCCAAAATGCGCGAGCTGGCGAAGGCCGACATCAAGGTCGAGCGCAGCGAGGTCCCGCGCGAAGAAGCCATCTCACGCTTCGAGCGGATGGGCGAGCATTACAAAGTCGAAATTCTGCGCGGCATCCCCGAGGAACGTGTCTCAATCTATCGCCAGGGCGACTGGATGGATCTCTGCCGCGGGCCGCACGTGCCTTCAACGCGCTATATCCGCGCCTTCAAGTTGACCAGCGTCGCCGGTGCATACTGGCGCGGCGACGAGCACAACGCGATGCTTTCGCGTATCTATGGCACCTCGTTTGCCAGCAAGGAGGCACTGGAGGAGCATCTTAAACTGGTCGAGTTGGCGCGTACGCGCGACCATCGTAAGCTCGGCCGCGAGATGGAGCTTTTCCTGTTCGACCCGATCGCTCCGGGTCAGCCGTTCTATCTGCCCAAGGGCATGGTGATCTTCAACGGGCTGGTCGATTATATTCGCCGGCTCTATCGGCGCTACGGTTTCGAGGAGGTCCTGACGCCGCAGATCTACCGCAACGAGCTGTTTCATACATCGGGCCATTGGGACAATTTCCGCGAGAACATGTTTCTGACCCCCGACCCTGAAGCCGACCATGCCAGTATCGACACCAGCCCTCAGGGATGGCGCCGCGGCTACGGCGTAAAGCCAATGAATTGCCCGGGCCATATCTTCATCTATCGCGCCGAGAAACGCTCGTATCGCGATCTGCCGCTGCGCATCGCCGAGTTTTCGCGGCTCCATCGCGCCGAACGGTCGGGCGTGCTGCACGGACTGACGCGTGTGCGGGTCATGTCGCAGGATGACGCCCACATTTTCTGCACCGAAGCTCAAATCGAAGACGAAGTCGCGATGAATCTCAGGATGGTGCGCGACATCTATGGCACGCTCGGCTTCGCGCGCGTCGAGTTCAAGCTCGCCACCATGCCCGATCAGCATCTGGGCCCGGAAGAGCAATGGCGGATGACCGAGGCGAAGCTCGCCAACGCGATGCGCCGCAACGAGGTTGAGTTCCAGATCAATCCGAAGGAAGGCGCCTTCTACGGTCCGAAAATCGAGATCTATGTGCCCGACGCGCTCAAGCGCAGATGGCAGGTGGCGACGATCCAGCTTGATTATAACCTGCCGGAACGTTTCGCTCTCAGCTACACCTCGAACGCAGGGACCGAGGAACGCCCGGTGATGATCCATCGCGCCATTCTGGGCTCGCTGGAGCGCTTTATCGGCGTGCTGTTGGAGCATACCGGCGGCGTGCTGCCGTTCTGGCTGGCGCCCGAACAGGCACGCGTGCTTTCGCTCAGTGAGAAGGTCGAGGACTACGCTGGCGAAATCGCCGCGATATTGAAGCGCGACGGCTTTCGCGTAAGCGCCGACCTGCGCAACGAGAAGCTGGGCTTCAAGGTGCGTGAGGCGGAACTTGCCAAGGTGCCTTACATGGCCGTGGTGGGCGAGCGCGAGGCGGCGGCGCGGACGGTCTCGCTCAGGCTGCTGCGCGGCGCCAAGAGTCAGACGCTGGAACTGGCCGCGCTGGTCGTGATGCTCAAGGGGGAGCCGCTGCCGGCGTGAAGCTTGGATTGACGCTTCGCAAGCTGGATAAGTTAGAACTGCGGAATTAAAACGGCAAACAACGCTGGTCGCGGCCATATCGCGCGAACAGCGCACAATTCAGCTCGGCGCCGCCGCCGAGGGAGGTGATTTATCCGAAGAGATTTTCGAACCCCGCCATCGCGAGAACCGGCGGTGCGCGTCAACCAGCAGATCCGCGCGCAAGAAGTGCGCGTGATCGACGCGGACGGCACGCAAGTCGGCATCTTGAACATCCGCGACGCTATTCGCACCGCCGAATCGAGGGGACTGGATCTGGTCGAGGTTGCGCCGACCGCGCAGCCGCCGGTATGCCGGATAACGGATTTCGACAAATATCGTTACGCCCAGAAGAAAAAGGCCCACGACTCCAAACGTCATGCGACGGCAAGCGCGGTTAAGGAAGTCAAGATGGGTGCGCTGACCGAAAAGCACGACGTCGAGTTCAAGATTAAGAATATCAGGCGCTTTGTTAATGAGGGGCAGCGTGTTAAGCTTTCGGTTTCGTTTCGCGGCCGCCAGATAACCCACCCCGAACTCGGGCGGGCGTTGCTCGACCGGGTCGTCGAGGAAGTGCGGGATATAGCCCAGCCTGACGGCGGCGCCCGCATGGAAGGGCGCAATATGTCAATCCTGCTGACGCCGCGATGAGTAACGACGGAGAGGACCACGCGTGCCGAAGATTAAAACCAACCGCAGCGCCGCCAAGCGCTTTACGGTGAGCAAGACCGGCAAGGTCAGACATAAGCGCGCCTACCTGCGCCACCTGCTCTCGAGCAAGAGCCGCGGACGCAAACGCCGGTTGCGGCAACCCGGAATGCTCAACGCGACCGACGCGCGGAAAGTGCGGTTGATGGTGCCGTATCTCTGACGCTATCCGCCGCCGATGTCCGGCACTGCGGCTCGATTTTGAGAACGGCGGACTTTACGCAATGTAGATAAAATTCCACGGCGATTTTGAGAAAGGATTGATCTCCAATGCCTCGCGCCAAAGGCGGCCCCAAAACACGCCGCCGCCATAAACGGATTCTAAAGCTCGCCTCCGGCTTCGTCGGTGGCCGCTCGCTCTTCAAGCAGGCTCGCAGCACGCTTGAGAAGGGCCTGACTTACTCGTATCGCGATCGCAAGCAGAAAAAGCGTGAATTCCGCTCGCTCTGGGTCGCACGTATCAACGCCGGCGTGCGCGAACACGGGATGAGCTACAGCCGCTTTATCAATGGTCTCAAGAAGGCCGGAGTCGAAATCGATCGCAAACAACTCGCGGTGCTCGCCCTGGAGCGCGACGCGCTCTTTGCGGAATTGGTGAGCAGGGCGAAAAGCGCGCTCGGCGCCGAGGCTGCCTAGACCGCGTCCTTGCGCGGCCGCGAGCCGCACTTTTTCAGGACCATGTGGCGCCCCACATGGTCCTTTATTTGGTTAGATATACCGCTTGACTGGCTGGATTAGGTGAACTCCGGGGTCTTCCGGCCCTCGCGACTCAGATGAAAGAACAACTGGAGGAAATCCGGGCGCGCGCGCTTCAGGAACTGGCCGACGGCGCCACCGAGGAACAAATCGAAAACGTCCGCGTGCGCGTACTCGGCCGTTCGGGCGATCTCACCGAGATCATGCGCCGCATGCGCGAGGTGCCCAACACAGAGCGCCCCGCTATCGGCCGCCTCGTCAACGAAGTCAAAAACGAACTCGAAGGCCGTATCGCCGTGCTCGCCGAAACTCTTCAGCGCGCCGCGATGGAGCGCTCGCTTGGCGAGGCGGGCCTCGACGTAACCCTTCCCGGCACGCATATCCCGCGTGGATGGCTTCATCCGGTGACGCATAGCCTCGAGCGCATGCTCGACATTTTCGTCTCGATGGGCTTCGAGGTGGTGGCGACGCAGGATGTTGAAGACGACTTCCACAATTTTGGCGCGCTCAACTTTCCCGCCGACCATCCGGCGCGCGAGATGCAAGATACGTTTTTCCTGCCTGGTGGCCTGCTGCTGCGAACGCATACTTCCAACGGTCAAATCCGCGTGATGGAGAAGCGCCAGCCACCGCTCGCTGTCGTCTGTCCCGGCAATTGCTACCGGCGCGACGAACTGAGCGTGCGCGCCGCGCCGATGTTCAGCCAGATCGAAGGCTTCATGGTCGACCGCGCCGGTGTCATCACGATGGCTCATCTGAAGGGTGTGCTGACCGAATTCCTGCGCGCGTTTTTCGGGCCAGGCACGGGCGTGCGTTTCCGCGCAAGTTTTTTCCCCTTCACCGAACCGAGTGCCGAGGTCGATATCAGTTGCCTCTTGTGCGGTGGTGCCGGTTGCCGCGTGTGCAAACAAAGTGGATGGACTGAAATTCTGGGCTCCGGCATGATTCATCCCAACGTGTTGAGGGCGGTCGGCCATGACCCCGCCGCGTACCAGGGTTTTGCCTTCGGAATGGGTGTCGAACGCACCTCGCTGCTCAAGCTGGGTGTCGACGATCTTCGCCTCTTTTACGAAAATGACATGCGCTTTCTCAGCCAGTTTCGATCCGCGAGCGGGGGCGGTTGATGAAACTGCCGCTGAGCTGGCTCAAGGAGTTCGTCACGCTCGAGGCCGGTCTCGACGAGTTGTGCCACCGCCTCACGATGGCGGGACTCGAAGTCGAGAACGTCGAACGGGTCGCGCCGACTTTCACTGGCGTTTACGTCGCCAAAGTGCTGGGTGTCGAGCGTCATCCCAACGCCGACCGCCTGAATCTGTGCGAGGTCGACGCTGGCGCGGCCGGACGCTTCCGCGTCGTCTGCGGTGCGCCCAACGTCCATGTCGGCATGTTCGCCGCCTTGGCCAAGGTTGGCGCGCGCATGGCTGGGGGCGTCCATGGCGAGGGCACCGGCAGCCTCGAAACCGCGGTGCCGCTGGCGGCGGCGGTGATTCGCGGCGTTCAGTCCGAGGGTATGCTGTGTTCCGAATTGGAGCTCGCACTTTCCAAGGACCATGAAGGAATCATCGAGCTCGGGGCCGACGCGATGCTCGGCGCCGAGGTGGCTGAATATTTGCAGTTGCCGGACGCCGTGCTCGATATCGCGATCACGCCCAACCGCGGTGACTGTCTTTCGGTTCTCGGCCTCGCGCGCGAGATCGCGGCGCTCTTCGGCACGCGCCTCAAGATGCCACGGCTACGACTGGCAAGGAGGCCGCGCACCGGCGCCGAAGACTATGCCGCACTCGCGGTCGACATCCAGGCCCCCGAGTTATGCCCGCGCTATGCGGCGCTGCCGATGGACCACGTGAAGGTTGGGCCGTCGCCCGTCAAAATCCGCCGCCGCCTCGAACTGTGCGGGATGCGCGCACTCAACAACGTGGTCGACGCCACCAACTATGTGATGCTGGAACTGGGGCAGCCGCTCCACGCGTTCGACGCCGACCGTATCACCGAACATGCGATCATCGTGCGCCGCGCCGGCGACGGCCGTGAATTCACCACACTCGACAACGTCGGTCGCATGCTCGACTCCGGCGACCTGATGATCGCCGACCGCGACAAGCCGCTCGCCATCGCCGGTATCATGGGCGGACTCAATTCCGAAGTCGGCCCCTCGACCGAGCGCATCATTCTCGAAAGCGCCTATTTCGAGCCGATGACGATTGCGCGCACGGCGCGGCGGCTTGGCCTGCGTAGCGAGGCGAGCTACCGCTTCGAGCGCGGAATCGATCGCGCCGGACAGGTAAATGGTCTTTTGCGCGTGGGCGAACTGGTGCGCAAATTCGCCAGCGGCCGCGAAGCCGCGCCCGTGCTCGATATCGAACCGCGCCCGGCGCCGCCGCGCGCGATCGACCTCGACCTCCACGCGATGGCGGCGATTCTGGGCGTTACGGTTGCGGCGGCTGAGGTTCGCCGCCGCCTCAAGGCGCTCGGCGCAAGCGTTTCGCCGGGCGGCCGTAACCGTTTCAAGGTCGTGCCGCCACCGTTTCGTCCTGATCTCAATGAGACCGCCGACCTCGCGGAGGAAGTCGCGCGCCTGGCCGGTCTGGCCGAGATTCCGGCCATAGTGCCGCCGCGCAGTTCGATCTCCTCATCGGCGAATCCGGCTCGCGCGTTTATGCGGCGCACGCGCGAAGTGATGCTTTGGTGCGGTCTGGTCGAGGCCAAGACTATCGCCTTCATCGCACCTGCCGACAACCAGCGCTTTCCCGGGCTCGATGAATCAGCCTCAGCGGTCGTCGCCAATCCGTTGTCGGCGGAATTGTCGGAACTGCGCCGCAGTCTCATGCCTGGACTAGTACAGGCGCTGCGATTCAATCTCAACCGCGAGGCCAGCGCTCTCCACGCCTTCGAAATCGGCAAAGTCTTTGGCGCGCGCGACGATGCGGCGGTGGAGTACGAGCGGATTGCAGCCATCAGTTATGGCGATTACGCGCAGGCGTCAGCCGGTCGGCCGGCAATCAAGGCCGGCTTCACGACCGTCAAAGGCATCGTCGAAACCTACTTTCGGACAATCGGCGTACCCGAACGGGTCGAATTCACGCCGCCAGTGGGTACCGCACCGTTTCTGCATCCGGGACGTTCGGCGCTGGTCCGGCTCGACGGGGCGACCCTCGGATGCATCGGCGAATTACATCCAGCGGAGACGCTTCGCCTTGAGCTAAATAGCACTTGCGTGGTTTTTGAGCTTGACTTAACAAAACTCATTGCCTATGGTTGTCAGCCACGTCCAGCAATCGAGCCGCCGCCAAAATTCCCTGCCGTACGACGTGATCTGGCGCTGGTTCTTGATCGCGGATTTCCGGCGGACAAAGTGCTCAAGGCGATTTCGGAAGCCAAATCGGCGTTGCTCGAAAGCGTCGAGATTTTCGATGTTTACGAGGGAGACTCGGTCCCGTCAGGGAAAAAGAGTGTGGCGTTGGCCTGCCGTTACAGGAGCAAGGATCGTACACTCACCGACGAAGAGGTCAATCGCGCACACGCCGCATTGGTGGATCAGGCGAAGGCGAGGCTGGGGGCGGAATTGCGGCAATAGCAGCACGCTCAATGGAGCGGCGCGGGGGTCGATACGCCGCAGGGCATGACCAAAGCCGATCTCGTGGAACTTATCTACGAGCGGGTGGGCTCCTCGAAAAAGGAAGCCGGAGAAGTGGTGGAGGCGGTATTCGATATCATTCGGGAGAGTCTGCGCCGCGGGGAAAAGGTGAAGATTTCCGGCTTCGGAACCTTCACCGTCAATCATAAACGGGCGCGGCGCGGCCGTAATCCGCAGACCGGCGCACCTATCATCATCGACTCCCGCTGCGTGCTATCATTCAAGCCCAGCCAGGTCCTCAAGGACCGGGTTGACAACGGCGACAAACCGCCGTCATGACCCGATCAAGTTCATCCAAAACGACCCCAAAGCGGCGTCCACGAAAAGCCGCATCGCCCGCAAACGCTGCCACCGGGGATCGTCCGCTTAAGATCGGCGAAGCCGCACGCGCCGTGGGCGTCGAGCCCTACGTATTGCGTTTCTGGGAAACTCAGTTTCCGATTCTGCGCCCGCGGCATTCCCGCTCCAAACATCGCTTTTACGAAACCCGCGATATCGAGACTCTGAGGCTCATCAAGCGTCTCCTGCACACCGAAGGCTTTACGATCGCGGGTGCCCGGAAGCATATCCGCGAAGTCGGGCTGGAACGTTTGCGCGCCGGCGCGGACAGCCAGAAATCAGCCACTCCCCCAATCAACGGCGCTCCGGCATCGCCCGCCGCGCCAACCGAATCGGTACAGCGGAGGCTCGCCGAGATTCGCGATGATCTGATTTCGCTGCGTAATCTGCTTGAAAATAACGGCGGCCGCTAGAAGAGTTCGAACGCGACGTCTGCTGCAAAAGTCAACGACCTGCCCCCTCTCATCACGCCGCTGGCCGCTCACTGTTCGGCGGCATTACGCTCGCGCTGTTCGCCGCTCGGCCGCATCACCTTTCCGGCAATCAGATCGAGCACCGTAAACGAGCCCAGCAACTCGGCTTCCGCCGCGGTCAACCCTTCGAGAATCGCCGCTACACGTCCGTCGCCCCCACGGGCCGGCGCGGTTTCGAGACATCCGAGCACCTCGGCGATCGAAATTGCGCCCGAGTCAAGCGCCAGGTAGAGGCCGTGGCCGAGCTCGCGCGACGAGTCCGCGTCGGCCGACTCCACGATGATGCCGCCGCGCTTGAGCCTCTCAACCACCGAATACACCGCGGTTTCCGGCACGCCGAGTTCAGCCGCAAGGCTATGCACGGTACAGGCGCGGGCGCCGCGCTGATGCATCCGCTCACCCGCGCGAAAGACCGCAAGCAGCGCCGCGGTGCGTACGAAGGCAGGCGACCGATGGTCGAGATCGAAGGATGGTTCGATACCTTGGGTGACCGCAGTCAACTCGGCGCCATACAGTACAATTACCCACGCCATGTAAATCCACGTGAGCAGGATCGGCACCGCCGCGAGCGCGCCATAGATTGCGCGGTAATTCGCCATTCCGACCTGGAAATAAATATAAGCCCATTGGCCGATTTGCAGCAGGATAGACGCCACCAGCGAGCCCAGCGCGGCGTTTCGCCAGCGCACCCTGGTATTCGGAAAAAAGACGTAGAGGAAGAGAAATCCAGCCCAGATTGGTACGCTCGAAACCAGCAATGCCAGGCCCGGCAGATGCGGCAATTCGTGAAGAAAGCGCGACTTGATCGGCACCGCCGCGACGATCAGCAGCGGCACTGTGAAGGTGACGCTCAGGTAATCGGAAAACTTGCGCAGCCAAGTGCGGCCGTGCGAGACGTGGAAGATGGTGTTGAACGCATTCTCGATCGTACTGAGCGTCAGCACTACCGTCACCAGCAGCACCGCGCCGCCGACCTCGCCGAGCGCCCTGGCGCTGACATTGCCGGCGAAATTGAGAATTTGATCAGCTATCTGCGGTGAATTCGCGGCGAGATAGCGTGAGATGATCGGTTGGATACGATCGAATTCACCGAATCCCTTGAGCGCCGACAGCGCCAGCGCGAGGACTGGAACGATCGATAGCCCCGAGGTGTAGGTCAGCGCCGAGGCCCACAGTAGATCATCGTTGCGATTGAAGCTTGCGAAGGAGGAGCGCAACATACGCACTGGCTCGCTGCGGCTCAGCCGCGACAGCCGTGCGAGATAAGCGCTCGCAAGCTTAGTGCTGGGCCGCGCGGCTATCCGTTCGCGCAGATTCGCCAGATGCATAGGGTTCGCTCTCTTCGCCGCAGAGACTGGCGTGGCCGGCATTCGCGATTCGCACGGCTGAACCGCGGGGAATTATCGCAACGCCTCCGCCAGATTGCGAGCCTAGCATGCAAAATGGCTTGGCATCGCGCCGACGTGCGGAGCGGCCCGATTGGCAAGCACCTCTCTCCTTCTCCGCCGACTCGCTGCCGTGCCGATGCCGCGCCGCCGATGTCGCGTTTTCGCCGGGTGCGGGTTAACATCTTATCGAAATGTCTGAGAGCAAACCGGCGGGCGCCGGCGGTCCGCTTGTGCTGGTTACCGGCGGCGCGGGCTTTATCGGGTCCCATCTCGTCGACGCGCTGGTCGCACGCAACCTGCGCGTGCGCGTAGTCGACAATTTTGCCAGTGGACGGCGCGGCTATCTGAATCCCGGCGCGGAAGTGCACGAATGCGACATTCGCGCTGGTGACTCACTCCAGCAAGCCTTCGCCGGCGTCGAATGCGTTTTCCATACAGCGGCACTGCCGCGCGTGATGCTATCGATTGAACAGCCCGTGGAAACCCATCTCGTCAATGTCATCGGCACCCTCAACGTGCTAACGGCGGCGCGTGGCGCGAGCGTGCGGCGCGTCATTTTTTCGGGCTCCTCGTCGGTTTACGGCGATCAGGATACGCTGCCAATGACCGAGTCGATGGCGCCGAATCCACTCAATCCGTACGCCTTGCAGAAACTGGTGGCCGAGCAATACACGCGCATGTTCCATCGGCTGTTCGGGATCGAGACGATGACGTTGCGCTACTTCAACGTCTATGGCCCGCGGATGGCGATCGAGGGCGCCTACGTCACCGTTATCAGCGCCTTCATGCGCCAGCGTCTTGCGGGCATGCCGCTCACGATTCATGGCGACGGCACACAAACGCGCGACTTCACTCACGTACACGACGTCGTGCGCGCCAATCTCGCCGCAATGGACTGCGCGGTGGCCGACGGCCGCGCGATCAACGTCGGCCGCGGGCGCAGTATGAGCGTGAACCAGGTAGCCGCACTGATTGGCGGAGCGGTCGTCAACGCGCCGCGCCGGCCCGGTGATCCGCGCGACACGCTCGCCGATATTACGCAGGCGCGCGCACTGCTCGGATGGGAACCCACCGTCGATACCGGCGACGGTATCCGCGAGTTGACACGGCTCGCAGGTATGGACTAATCCGCGCGGCCCGCAGCCCGGCGCTCAATGCTCGGCGCTGACCAGCACGCCCTGCTCCGCAAGTTCGCGGATACGGTCGGGCGTATAGTCGAGGTAAGTCGAAAGTATCTTGCCGTTGTGCTCGCCCAAAAACGGCGCCTCGAGTTCGAGTTGCCGTGGAAAACCCGAAAAGCGCAACGGAAATCCGGGAACCTCGAAATCTCCGAGCAGGCGGTCATGAACGCGGCGAATCGTGCCGCGCTCGCGCAGATGCGGATGATTCATCGCCTGTTCCAGTGTTAGCACCGGCGCCGACGGGATGCGCGCTTCGCGCAGCGCCTGGACCGGTGTCTCGTCATCCGGCAGCGTCGCAAGCCAGCTTTCGATGAGCTTGATAACGTCCTTGCGATGTTCGATCCGGGCGGCGTTGTCGACGAAGCGCGGATCGCTCGCGAATTCGGGATGCTTCATGATCTCGCATAACTTGGCCCAGTGATGGTCGAGCCATGCGAAAACAAAGATGTAGGTCCGCCTGCCCTTGAATAAACCAGCCGGACATAACCCCGGATAGTGCAGCCCGGTGCGGCCGGGCCTTTGGGTACCGCCGCTCGCGCTGATCATCTGCACGCCAAGGTCGTGGTACCCGAAATAGGAGTCGAGCAGCGAGATGTCGAGGTACTGGCCTTCGCCGGTACGCCCGCGATGCAGCAGCGCGCACGCGACCGCCGCGAGTCCGTGCACGCCGGTCGAAACGTCGCCGATCGCGAGCATCGGTGGATAGGGCGGGCTGCCCTCCTCGCCGCTCAACGAAGTCACGCCAGCGTACGCCTGGCCGATGAAATCATAGCCGGCGTCCTGGGACAGCGGACCGGTCTGACCGAAAGTCGAGACCGAGCACATGATGATGGCCGGGTTGAGTTTTCTTACATTTTCGTAATCGAAGCCCATCCTCGCGATTACGCCCGGGGCGAAGTTCTCGACCATGACGTCGACTTTGGAAATGAGCCTCGCGATCAACTCCTTGGCGGCGGGGCGCTTGATATTGACGCACAAGCTCATCTTGCCGCGGTTCTGTTGCACGAAGTAACCGCTGCGATTGTTTTTCAGGTACGGAATCACGCGCGAACGGTCGCCGTCCGGCGCCAGTTCGATTTTGATTACTTCGGCGCCCATCTCGGCCATCAGCTTCGTGACGGTCGGACCGGCGACGAATTGCGTGAAGTCGAGAACCTTGTAGCCATCAAGAACGTGTTTGGGTGAGCCCGCAGCCATGCAATCGCCTCCTGAAAAACGTCCCGCGTGCACCGCAACGTAACACAATTGGCCGGGACGTCAGCGCAAGCTGATTGTGCTGTAGCAAGGGGGCTACCCGCCCTGCAACCCGCACGGCGCGAAAGCATATTGCGCGGGTGTCCAGCGATCGGCTAAAGCTCGCGCAGGGAATGTCGCGCAACGTCGAAATACGGGAGGCTGGCGATGAGCCGCTACGAAGATGCTGACGCGTGGATGACACTGCCGGACGCGCACGCGCTCGCGCGGGCGGGCCGCTCGTCCGACCATCCCTATAACTTCGGCTTCGTCGCCGCGATGTCACGTCTGCTCGCGGCCCATCCGCGTATCGCGCCACCTTTCTTTCTGCTCTTCGGCCGCATCATGTTCGTACCGGGCGCGCTCACGCGGGCCGAGCGCGAAATGGTCGCGGCGGTCGCCGCGGCGGCTCAGGACTGCCATTACTGAACGCAATCCCACGCGGAGTTTCTGCGTGTCGAGGGCGGAGAGGCAGCGCTGATCGAAGCCATCAAGGCTCGCCGATGGCGCGGGGTGACCGCGCTTGCGCCCCGCCCGCGCGCGCTCTGCGAAGTGGCGGAGAAATTGAGCGGCGCGCCGACGCGAATGACGCGCGAGGACTGGCAGCCGCTGCGCGATTTGGGCTTCGACGATCTCGCCCTGCTCGAAATCGCACACGTCGTCGGCATCTTCAACCATCTGACGCGCCTGGCAGACGGCTTCGGGCTGCGGCTCGATCGGCAGGTCGAGGAAGCTGGACGCACACGCAGGGCGCTGCAAAGACCCA
>JBOHWJ010000344.1:0-3877 GCA_050736495.1 Binataceae bacterium (SeqCode)
GAATCACCTCGCGTGCTTCCAGCCACAAGAAAGCGGCGGCGGGCGGCGCCGCGACGAAAACCAGTACCGTCGGTGCATCAATTCCAAGCAACTGCGCCACTATCTTGCCGGCCGCGGTGGCGACCGCGCAGAATACCGCGGTGCGCACACCGGGCAACGTCGCGCGCCAGAAGTCACGCATACGCATGCCCACCAGCATGCAGGCCAGGTATTCGCCGGCGATGCTGATGACCGCTTCAACCGCGCTGACGGACGCACTCACACCGAACAGACCCATGCCGGCGTCCGCGCACGCTATTACAGCGGCCACAATCAGCCCCAGCCGCATACCATTCAGATAAATGTCGAATGACGGATAATTCTTGGCGTAATAGACCGATCCAATTCCGGTCCGGAGTCCAGCCAAGGCAAGCCCGCCAGCGAGCAGACGCATCGGCCACGCCGCCGGAATCCACTTGACGCCGTAGATGCTGCCGAGGAGCTCCGGCGCCGCGATCGCCGCGCACGCCGCAATCGGCAAAACCACACGTGCAACATAGTTGACGAAGTTTCCATAGGCACGCGCGAACTCGTCGTCGTCGTCCTGAAGGCGCGAGAAGGCCGGAAACGCCACGCGTCCGGCGACCTTGTGGAGGCGGTCAGGCACGAAGCGCAGGAGATCCCAAGCGATCGAATAGAAGCCCAGCGCGCCGCTGCCGAGTAAACGCCCGACCAGTATGTAGTCGGCATTGCCCGAAGCGCTGGTGATAACCCTGCCGCCGCATACACTGAGTGAAAAACGTCCGAGATCGCACGCCGCCGCGATGCGCGGCGTGCCCAGCGGTACGCGCGGATCGGCGATCCATACCGTCAAGGCATGGAAGGCCAAGCGTGCCGCAAGTCCACCCGCGAGACTCAACTCCGGGTAGTTGAGCCACAACAGAATGAAGGCGGCCGCCAAAAATGCCACTTCGCCGACCACGTCCGCGAGGGCGAGTGCGCCAAAGCGAAGCTCGCGCCGAAGCCGCGCATTGGCGCTGATGGCGGTGCCTTCCAACGCCAGCGGAATGCACATCAGGCGGATGCCGAAGGTGAGCGCCGGCATCTCCATCGCCACCGCGATGAAGGGCGCGAGCAGGTAGAGCCCGGTTATCGTTACCGCCGTCAGCGCGAGGTTCAGCCACCATGCGGTGACCTCGTGCTCGCGGCTGAGCTGCTTGCGTTGAATGGTCGCGTCGGGAATGCCGCCCTCGCACAGCAGCGTGGCGAAAACGCTAACCACCACCAATACCTTGAGCAGGCCGAAGTCCTCGGGACGGAGTGCCCGCGCGAGCACGACCATCCCGCCCACGCGCAACACCTGCACCGCGACCTCGGCTACCATGTTGTCGCGCACACTGCGCGCGAACGCGCTCCACAGCGACTGCCGCAACTCGGCGAGGCTGGGCTGGAGTTGCGCGCGATCGTCGGCACCCGAGGGCGCGGTCACATTCCTTCTCCACGCAGCAGGGCTGGCACGGTGCGAGCCAGGATGCGCAGGTCGCCGGTCAGCGACCAGTCCTCGAGATATTGAACGTCGAGCCGTACCATTTCGTCGAACGAAACGCGGTTGCGGCCACTTACCTGCCAGAGGCCGGTTATGCCGGGGGCGGCGTCGAGCCGGCGGCGATGCCATTCCTGGTAGAAGTCGATCTCGTAGGGCAACGCCGGACGCGGTCCGATGAGACTCATCTCGCCGCGCACCACGTTGATGAGCTGCGGCAGCTCGTCGATGCTGAGGCGGCGCAATACGCGGCCGATCGCGGTTATGCGATTGTCGCGGACAAGTTTGAAGATTGGCCGCGCGTTGCCATTGGAGCGACCATTGGCATTGCCGTTAGTGCCGCCATTACCGTTGCCGGCGTTGGCGGCAGCCGCGCCCTCGCGAATCCAATGGCGCACATACTCGCGATGAACGCGGTCGTCGGCCGCTCTGCGCATCGTGCGCAACTTGAGCAGTTCAAACGGCTGACCGTGGATACCGATGCGAACCTGGCGGAAAAGAATTGGACGGCCATCGTCCAGCCAGATGGCGAGGGCCGCCACCGCCAGCACCGGCGCCGCTCCGATCAACATGAACAGGGCGGCGGTGACATCGAAGGCGCGCTTCACCACAAGATTGAGCCCCTCGATATTCGACCCGCGCGGCCCCAGCAACGGCACCGCGCCGAGCATGTCGACCTTGAGCCCGGTCGCGAGCGAGCGCAGCATCCACGGCACCATCCACCAGCGCACGCGACGGCTCTCGCATATCCGAATGATCTCCTCCTGGTGTTCGCGCGAGGCGTCGGGCATCGCGATCGCCACTTCGAGGCCCGGGTAGACATTTGCCAATTGCGTAAGCACGGAAGGCGCGCCCACTACCGGATAACCACGGTACTGGCGGCCGCAAGCGCCGAAGTCGAGGAACCCGACTGGTTCGTACGGCGTCATCTCGTCGAGGATCTGATCGAAGAGGTAATGCGCGACTGGGTTGTAACCGACGATCGCCAACGGGATCGCGATTTTCGGATTGGCATAAAAGCGCCGGATGCAGGCGCGTGCCACTCCGCGCCCGATCATCACAGCCGGGATGCTCAGCAGGTAGGCAAGTACGACCGCGAGCCGCGAGACCTCGATATGGGCAAGGAACACGCCGAGCAGGGTGAGCATGGCCGCGATCGAGCAGGCCTTCACGATGGCGAGCGATTCCTTGAGCCCGCCCGCGCGCATCCGATAGAGGTCGCAGGCGCGAAACACCAGCACCCACAGCGCCGCCACACCGATTACGGTCAGCGCCAGCAGCGGGCGATTGGCGTCGAGCAGGCGGCTCTCCATCGCCCCCGCGGGGTCATGGATGCAAAGGGCGCCCGCGAAGGCGGCGAACAGCGCTATGCTGTCCGCCGCCGCGAAGCACGCCTTTTGCTTCCGAAGTTCGCCGGCAAACATACGTCAGTCACCGCGTGGGGGGGGAATTACCGCAGTTACCTGTCCGTATTGCGTACCGGCGAACAATTCCTTTTCGCGCTTCCTGGCAATATGGCGGTTTGAATTAATCGCCGTTCCGTTCGGCTTAATCACCAGCGGGTCGCGGGCGCCGTCCAGCGCATGACGCACTACTTCAACCACGCGGACGAGCTCGGCATCGGCCAGGTAAGGATGTATCGGGAGTGACAGCACCGTGTCCGCGACTTCCTCGCTCGCGGGGAAATCGCCGTGCCCGTAGCCGAGCTCGCGGCAGGCGGGCTGCAGATGAAGCGGCAGCGGGTAATGGATGCCGCACTCGATGTGATTGGCGAGCAACGCGTTGCGGATGAGATCGCGCTTGGCGCTGCGGATCACGAACAGGTGATAGCAGGACTCGACGCCCCCGGGTTCCGCAGTGACGGCCGCACCTTCCACGTCCTTTAGCAGCTCACGGTAAGTGGCGGCGATTTCACGCCGGCGGGCATTCCAGCGGTCCAGATGCTTAAGTTTGGTGCGTAGGACGGCGGCCTGCACCGCGTCGAGGCGCGCATTATAACCAAGCTCGGCGTGCGCGTAATGGGAGATGCGACCGTGATCGCGCAGTCTCAGCACGCGCTCGGCGAGTTCCGCATCATCGGTGGCAATTGCCCCAGCTTCGCCCCATGCGCCCAGATTTTTGCCCGGGTAGAAGCTGAAGCATCCGGCGGCGCCACTAGTGCCCGCGCGAACCCACTGATCGGTACCGATCATCAGGCGCGCGCCATGCGCCTGACACGCGTCCTCGACCAACTTGAGACCGTACTTATCGGCGATAACGCGCAATTCGAGGGACGGGGCCGGCGTCCCATATAGATGTACGGGAAGAATCGCCTTGGGGCCGTTGGGCGTACTCCATTGGCCCGCATCCAAATAG
>JBOHWJ010000345.1:0-5926 GCA_050736495.1 Binataceae bacterium (SeqCode)
GGATGATCTTCTGCGGCGGCGGAGGAGGAGGCGGGGGCGGCGGTGGAGGAGGAGGCGGCGGAGGTGGCGGGGGTGGTGGCGGCGGTGGCGGCGCCATCAGGTAGCCCACGATTCCGCCCAGCAGCGCACCGACACCGATGCCGATCGGAATTCCAGGCCAGTTGTCGCTATTATCCGCGGCAAATACGCCGGCGCCGAGACCACCACCCAAGGCGGCGCCGACTGCGGCGCCTCCGAGTGTATAGTTGCGTTGCGTCTCGGTCATTGCGCAGCCCGACACCATCGCGAAGGCTGCAATCCATAGGAAGCATACTCCAAGTTTTCTGATCACGATCGACCTTCCTTCCTTCCTCGCCACCACTGAACGAAAACACTCGACAGCAGTGGGTTTCACCAAGCCGTCAGAGCCGAGAACACAATAACCTTGGCGGGTGTTGTGGATTCCATAACACGTAGTACGGCTCCGGAGTTTCCTGACTCAGGCGGTAGCGAATTGCCTCACCGCGTCCCTCTCCCACCCTAAACGCCACAACGTTCCGAACTATATTGTCGCATTTAACGGTTTGCAACATCTTCAAGCCTTCCCATGCCAACGCGCCATAAGGCGTCGAGGCGGCCGAGAACGGCTTTAAAGAGCCCTTTTTTCCCCTCTTCGATTCCTGCGAAACAGCAAAGGGCAGCGGTCGCCGACCATGACTGCTTGGGGATCAACGGATCGTCCGGCTCTGAAAGCCAGACGCAACGGGCGTCTTCGCACTCCGCGGTATTTTCAAAGCCTCTTAGGAATTTGGAGCGAGGCGGGTGAGAAAAGGGAGGGAATCGCGATTTCGCGCTTCGCACTCGCGTTATCGCGTGGCGAGCCACAGGGCGAGTCCAAAGGGCCCACGGCTGGCTGACAGGGCATGCGAGTGACTGACGGATACGAGGGCTCGGGCGGCGCTGACGTTCGCCAGACTAAGTGTGGATGGATTCGTGGCGGCCGGCTGGCGCTGGCGACGGAGCAGCATGCGCGGCTAGGCGAGCCTTCAGGTCTGGTCGCGGGACGACATAGGCGACTACACGGCATATGGCGGCGAATGAAAGTTTCGCGGCGCTCATCCCACCGACGAGGGGCATCGGCCGGAATGAGCGGGCCGCGCGCATGGCACCTTCCCCATGGCTCAGACCACCGAGCCGTGGAGCGGCAGCTTGCGCATGCACAGTCCGCATAGCACCCATGCCTCTTCGGTGTCATCCACCACCAGGATTCCGGTAATCAATGCTTCGACGTCTCCGCAGCCATGACAAATCAGCAGGTTGCCATCGGCCCGGGCTTCGGCACAGACCGTCGCGACACTTGCGGCGTCGTTGATAAGCGCGACATCCATCAGGTCAGCATTCATGTTGATGATCCTTTTGGCCAACGGCCCCAACGTTCTTTCGCTCTTCACTGAACGGCGGATTATTTATTCCGCCGCGCTAACTAGTAGTTAGCAAGTAATAACTACTAGCTAGCGCATTTGGTACTCACGGCAAGTATAAAGTCGCCTTGACACATTCTAGTCAAATGCTAATTTAATGCAACAGCGAATCGTCACCGGAAGTGCATTGGCGAAACATCGCGCGGCAGCCACCTGAAGAGCTGGAAAGACGGCTCTCGTGGTCTTGATCGTTCCTTGTTCCGCCGACGTAGCGGAGCCTGGGATGTTTGGCGCGGCTATAGGCCGGCGCGAGACCGACTGGCTCGCCATAGTCCGGCTGCGCGTGCGATGTTTCAGACCGGCCGCTCGCCCGGGCATCCCAGCCGCTCCCCGTCCAATGGGGGAGAGCGGGCAGTTCCGCCGCCTGTGGACGAAGTGCTCCGCCGATTTTTCGCCGTTGCGCGTATCCTGCTACAATAGGGCGTTAGTATGCTGTCACTGGCGCGCGGGAAAGAAGGGGCGTTCAAGCTCGTCTCCGGCTATCAGCCGCAAGGCGATCAACCGGCTGCCATCGATGCGCTGACTCGGAGTATCCGCGACGGCGTCGGCCAACAGGTTCTGCTGGGCGTGACCGGCTCGGGCAAGACTTTCACGATGGCCAATGTGATTGCGCATGTGAACCGGCCGACGCTCGTAATCGCGCCCAACAAAACGCTCGCAGCGCAGCTCTACAACGAGTTCAAGAGCCTCTTCCCGGAAAACGCGGTCCGTTACTTTGTCTCTTACTACGACTATTACCAGCCTGAGGCGTATGTTCCGTCGACCGACACTTTTATCGAGAAGGACGCCAGCATCAACGACGAGATCGATAAACTGCGCCATTCGGCGACCAAGGCGCTGCTGGAGCGCAACGACGTTCTGATCGTCGCCTCGGTCTCATGCATCTACGGCCTGGGCGAGCCGGAGGTGTACTTCGAGATGCTGGTGTTTCTCGAAGAGTCACAGACCATCGAGCGCGATCGCGTGCTGCGCAAGCTGGTCGACATCCAGTACCAGCGCAACGATTACGACTTTCATCGCGGCACCTTCCGCGTGCGCGGCGACACCGTCGAGGTATTCCCGGCCTACGAGGAAAACCGCGCCGTACGTATCGAATTTTTTGGTGATGAGATCGAATCGCTCTACGAAATTGATCCGCTGCGCGGCAAGGTCATGCGCAAGCTTCAAAGCGTCGCCATCTACCCCGCCTCGCATTATGTGACCACCTCCGATCGCATGGAAACGGCGGTGCACAATATCCGCACGGAATTGAAGGAACGCCTGGAGTTCTTCCGTGCGGAGAACCGCCTGCTCGAAGCCCAGCGTATCGAACAGCGCACGCTCTACGATCTCGAACTGCTGGCCGAGATGGGCTTTTGCCCAGGCATCGAAAACTACTCGCGCCATCTGACCGGCCGTTCGCCCGGCCAGCCGCCGCCGACGCTGCTCGACTATTTTCCCAAGCAGTATCTATGCTTCGTCGACGAAAGCCACGTCACCATTCCGCAACTGGGCGGGATGTATCGCGGCGACCGCTCGCGCAAGGAGACGCTGGTCGAGTTCGGCTTCCGGCTGCCCTCCGCGCTCGACAACCGGCCGCTCAATTTTGAGGAATGGGATGGGTTCGCCAAGCAGTTGGTCTACGTGTCAGCGACGCCCGGCGACTACGAATTGAAAAGGTCGGGCGGCCTCGTGGTCGAACAGCTCATCCGGCCCACCGGCCTCATCGATCCCGAAATCGAAGTGCGCAAGGCCGGTACCCAGGTCGACGACCTGCTGGACGAGCTGCGCAAACGGGTCGAATGCAATGAGCGCGTGCTGGTAACCTGCCTCACCAAGAAGATGGCCGAGGACCTGACCGATTACTACCACGACCTCGGCGTGCGCGTGCGCTATCTGCACTCGGACATCGAGACCATCGAACGGGTTGAAATTATCCGCGGCCTGCGCAAGGGCGAATTCGACGTGCTGGTCGGTATCAACCTGCTGCGCGAGGGACTGGATTTACCCGAGGTTTCGCTGGTGGCGATCCTCGACGCCGACAAGGAGGGCTACCTGCGGTCAGCCCGCTCGCTCATCCAGACCACCGGCCGCGCGGCGCGCAATCTAAACGGCAAGGTCATCATGTATGCGGATACGATGACCGCCTCGATGAAGAAGGCGATCGAGGAAACCTACCGCCGCCGCGCCAAACAGTTAGATTACAATCAGGAGCACGGCATTACACCGGCGACCATCGTCAAAGCGATCGACGCATCGCTGGTCGAGATGTACTCGCCCGAATGGGCGGTCGTGCCGGAAATCGACGCTCCACCCAAAAAGGAAGAGGAGTTCGTGCCACCGCATGAACTGCCCGATCACATCACCGATTTGCGCCGCCAAATGATGGAAGCGGCCGGGAACCTCGAATACGAGCGCGCGGCCGAGTTGCGCGACCGTATCAAGCGCCTGGAACGGCGAATCTTCGGGATGGATCAGCCACCGCCGCCGCCCGCCGCGCCCGCCGGTTCGGCTCATTCGCGGCCCCAGCACCGGCGCGGTGCGGCCAAGGTCGCCACTGACCATCGGGGCGGTCAGGCCATTGCCGAAGATGGGGGTGCCACTGGCTCGATCGTCGTCGGTACGGTCATCGCCGCAGGCAGCGATAAGGCGCCGCGCGGACGGGCCCGGCGAGGACCTGAGAAGGCACCGGCACGGCAGGGACGCCTCAAACTCGTCCCCGATCCGCCAGAATGATTCCGTCTGGCCAATTTCTCAGTAAGTTTGCGCTCAGTTAGTCGTTTCATCCAACGTACGCTTGGATTTCGCCGCACCGAGCGCGAACGTAAGCTAATTAAAGAGCAATACATCACTTCGTTGCTGAATAGACCGTTTGCATTCTCTAGCTAGATGGTATAGACCGGCATATAGAGTCATTGATGCCTAGAGAACGGGAAGAACGATGCGGGATATGAGCGAACATAGCATGAACGGCTCCAATCACCGGTTTTTGGGCTTCTACAAGCGAGAAATCAACGGAGAGCCGCATTTTGTTTATCGGTGTGTCTGTGGGTACATGGATGCCGTACTCCTCATGGGCGGACCATACCATCCGTTGGACCACAACTTCAGGCCGTGCCCGGATGCCCGCAGGTTGGTCGCGCATCTCGAACTCGAACGCGCGCACGAATTGAACTAGCGCCGGCAGGCAGCGACATGCCTCGGAAAATCGGCTGGCCGCGCTGGCGACACGCACGGCCAGCCTACCCTTAAGTCATTGCTCCTTACTTTTTGCCGATTTCAAACGACGGGCCGACGTAGGCATTGGTGGAGTACATTCCGCCGCCAAAGTCAGGACTGGAAAAAACGTCCTTGCCCGCCATCAAGCCGCCGTCGACGACCATCGCGGTGCCGGTGATCCATTCCGAGTCGTCGCTGGCCAGGAACAGCGCCATCGCGGCAATATCCTCTGGATGACCGGCGCGTTTAATTGGGTGCATCCCCGCGAGCAATTGTTCCATCCTGGCGCGATCGGTGCTGAGGAAATTGAAGATCGGCGTGTTAATACCGCCGGGACAAATGCAGTTGACGCGAATCTTGTCTTTGGCGACTTCGAGCGCGACCGAACGCGTGAGGTTGACCACGCCGGCCTTGGCCGCGCTGTAGGAATGGGGGCCGAGCCCGCCGGCCAAACCGGCGACTGACGCGGTCGAAATGATCGAGCCGCCGCGGGCTTTGCGCAGCTCGGGGATGGCGTGCTTGATCCCGAGAAAAACTCCGCGCAGCAGAACCGCTTGCGTGCGGTCCCAATCCTCCACCGTCGTATGCTCGATACTGCCCAGTGCGCCGCCCAATCCGGCATTGTTATAGATGACGTTGAGGTGTCCGAACTCCTTGACCGCGCGAGCGATAGCGGCCTGAACATCGGCCTCAGCGGTGACGTTGGTCTTGTGGAAGACGGCGCGACCGCCATTTTCCCGACAATCGCGCGCTGCCGCGTCGCCGCCCTCTTCATTGAGGTCGGCAATCACGATTGCGGCACCTTCGCCAGCGAAGCGAATCGCGGTCGCACGGCCCATTCCACTGGCCGCGCCGGTTATCACGGCCACTTTGCCGTCAAGCTTTCCCATCGCAAATCCTCCCGGCCCGTACCCTTTGCTCCGTACCGGCAAACTCCGGTATCGAGGTTTGAAGGCAGATCAGGCTCAATTAGGAATGATGGTATAATTAATGGGCCATGGCGAGAATGCCGATCAGGAACCGGCGCGCGGCGGCGGCGATGCTACGTTCGGTTGAGGGGATGCGACCCGCGAACACGGCGCCAGAGGGCGTCGGGGAGGGCAGTGACGCGGAGCGTGGCGCCACTCTCCCCGACGTGGCGCCTGCCGCACCGATGGCTATGCCGCCCACGGCGATCGAGGCCGCCGCAAGCGGCATCAACAACACGCATGACGGTGAGGTCGCGGTGGTCGCGGATGTGGCAGTGCGCGAGACCGGCGCATCGGCGG
>JBOHWJ010000346.1:0-2852 GCA_050736495.1 Binataceae bacterium (SeqCode)
ACACCACCCCGATTAACAACCTGTTCTGCCGTATCGCGGGGCCGCGGCGTGCGACCGACGTTGCCATGACACAGGTGGGGATGTCGCTCTATCGGGGTGAGTCGGAACCACTGCCGCGCGGTAAGTACAACGCCGTACTGATGGTAAAAGCGGGCGACCTTGAACGCGTTCTAATGCGCCAGGAGGTGGCGGTTCCGGGATCGCAGGCGCCCGACGCCGCGGAGTTGCGGATTCGACCCGCCAACGTAACCCTGCTGCGTGAACTGGCTCAGCGTACCGGCGGCGCCTTCGACGCACCGGTGGCGGAAATTTTGCGCCATCATGGTGCAACCGTTACAAACTACCGCAGCATCAACGACTTGCTGTTGCCGCTCGTGATCGTGCTGTTGCTCGGCGAGGTTTTCATCCGCCGCCGCTTCCTCGGCGATTGAACAAAGCACCGGCATGATAACAGCGGACGGGCCAACCGATTCACTTGATCTGAAACTCTGGGAATAACTCGACGCTTCCATCGCCATTGCCACTTATCAGCGCCGGGTGGCGAGTCTCGTACCGAGTGACCTGAGCCGGTCGGCCGCCGCCTCGATCGTCTTGTCGGCCTTCGAGAAGGTAAAACGCAGCATCGGCCGCCCCAGTTCCTCGTGATGGTAGAAGCTTGAGCCGGGAACGGCCGCTACGCCAACCTCATCCAGCAGGAAGTCGGCCGCGGTAAAGTCGTCGCGAAAGCCCAGGTGCGCGATATCGGCCATAATGTAATAAGCGCCTTGCGGTGAGCGGCATTTGAGGCCCGCCGCCGTCAGCGCCGCGAAAAGCATAGCGCGCTTGCGCTCGTACCTCGCCGCCAATTCCGCGTAAAAGGACTCCGGCAGCCGCAGCGCCACCGCTCCGGCCTCCTGCAGCGGATGTGGCGCGCCGACGGTCAGGAAATCATGCACCTTGCGAACGGCCGAGGTCAGGCGCTCGCATGCGATCACATAGGCCAGGCGCCATCCGGTGACCGAATAGGTCTTAGATAGCCCGCTTATCGTGATGGTGCGGTCTTCCATCCCGGGCAGGCTTGCCAGCGAGACATGGCGAACGCCGCCATAGATGATGTGCTCGTAAATTTCGTCGGTAATCGCAAGCGTATCGTAGCGCTGGCACAATTCGGCGATCAGCTCAAGTTCGCCGCGGCTGAAGACCTTGCCGCATGGATTGTTGGGCGTATTTACGATGATCGCCTTGGTGCGCGGGCTGAAGGCGGCCTCGAGTCCGCCGCGATCAATCGAGAAATCAGGTTCGCGCAGTTCCACATAGCGCGCCGCCGCGCCGGCCAGGATGGTGTCGGGACCGTAGTTTTCGTAGAACGGCTCGAAGATGATTACCTCGTCGCCCGGGTTGACGACGGCGAGAAGACTGGCCACCATCGCTTCGGTCGCGCCACAGGTGACGGTCACGTTGCGATCGGGGTCGCAGCGCAGGCCGTTATAGGCACGCGCCTTGTCGGCTATCGCGGCGCGGAAGTTGGGCGAGCCATGCGTGATTGCGTACTGATTGTAGTCCTCGTCGATGGCGCGCTTGGCCGCTTCCTTCAGTTCCGTAGGCGATGAGAAATCGGGAAAGCCTTGTGCCAGATTGACCGCGCCGGTCTTGAGCGCCCGGCGCGTCATCTCACGGATTACAGACTCGGTAAAGAACCTGGTCTTGGTTGAGACGTCGGTGGCCATCAGGCGCTTAGTTTACGCGCGAAGCCGGGCGCCCGCCAAGCAGTCCGCAATTCCCGCCGTCCGTGGCTCTGCCGCGTGCGGCGCCAACGCCTCTCAGGCTCTCAGGACGGCCCTATCATGCGATCTCACGGCGGCACCGTGAGTCGTGCATCACCCTGTTGCTACCTTTGGCATCCGATAGCGTCGGGTTGGTTTAGGAGCGCAACTGACGTACCGGCGGCGTGGCGACGCGTCCTACTTAATGTCCGATACCTGCGCGCAGCTCTTCCATTTGCGCCGCGCCCTGCTGGAGACGCCATTGATCGATGGCTTCAACATTGAAGCGCCAATCGCTGCCGATTTTGAATCCTGGCAACTGGCCTTTCTTCAGAAGGCGATAGATGGTCGAGCGATGAACGCGGAGGTATTCGGAAAGCTCACTTACCGTTAGCACCTTTGCATCAGCCAACATGACGACCTTGTTCCTCTTTAGATTTCCTAACGTGGTCTTACCTGGAAAATAAGGTAGCATAAAGATCGGTGAACGTTTAGCCTTTTCTTGGGGCGTCTTGAGCAAACTCGGAAGGTCTGAGTCGATCCCCCCGTTCATACTGGATTCGCTCAACCTCCCGATGAACGCGTCAAAATTTACCTCGACATCATTGGCGATTCACCGACTTGCCATGCCGTGCGGAGCCGCATTCCAGATGTTTGCCTTGTCCTCCAATGAGACGCCTTAAGGCGCAACTTTATTCACATAGGGTTAAACAACAACGCTCACGAGAGCGAATGTGGGAGTATTCATGAGCTAACTAATCTAGTTTAATCTAGATGTGGATAAATAAAAAATGCAATTGGTCATCCAAAGAGCCGCCGCGCCGCTTCACGCGATTCGTTGCGGAAATTCGGATGGGAGACGCCGATCAATTCTGCCGCGTGTTCGCGATGATTCTTGCCGAGCAGCCGTGCCACGCCATATTCGGTGACAATCGTGTCCGCGAAGTGGCGTGGCACCGTCACCAGCGCTCCCGGCTCGAATTGAGGGACAATTCGCGAAATCGTATCGTTGTGCGCGGTCGAGGGCAGCAGCGTGATGGCTCGCCCGCCCTTGCTCAGGAATGTCCCGATATGGGTTTCCGGCTGGCCGCCGGTACCATTGATCATCCG
>JBOHWJ010000347.1:0-5557 GCA_050736495.1 Binataceae bacterium (SeqCode)
GGGTGGTGTCGGCCTTTTGCGCATCGATCTGGATCGAGCCGTCAGGCTCGTTTTTGAGCCGCAGCGTGAAGGGGCCGGAATCGCCTGGCCGCGCAACCCAACTCACCAGTTGTGACCAGAACTCGGCATAGCGATCCCACCTGATCCAAGCGAGCGAACCTATCGAGTCGGGGTCGGCGGCGAAGATCGCGCTACGGCCCAGCTCGTACTGCCAGGTGGCGAGCAGCGGTGCGCTCTTGACTCCTTCATTGATCATCAATGGGACTTCGGCGCCGTCCCGAGCCTGCGTCAACGCGTAGAAATCGATCGGCGGAATGTCGGCCGGCCCGATGCCGTTGAGTATCGAGCTGCGCGAGCCGAAATCGATTCTGCTGCGTTCGTGGTGCTTGTAGTTCTGCGCCTCGTGGGTCAGGTGCACCAGCAACTGCGGCAGTCTCTTGATGTCTTCGACGCGATAGAAGACGCCACCGGTCTCACGCGCGAAATCTTGCAACAGGCGCAGGTTTTCGAGGTCGGGGCCGATGCGGATGGTCGAGACCGGGATCTGGTTCTTGGCGTAATCCCCCATGATCTGGTCATGGTCGTGATACTGGCGGTTGGTGTCGCCGTCGGTGAGCAGGATCACCTCACGCACCGGGATGCCGCTTTGCAGGATTTCATGCTCGGCGATTTCGAGCGCTTCCAGAAAGTCCGTGCCGCCACCAGGCTCCAAGCGCTGGATGCGCGCGCTCAGTTGCTGGCGATCCTCGCCAAGCGGCCGCAAATGACCAAGCACGTAGGGTTCGGAGTCGAAAGCGATAACTCCCGCGTAATCGGTGTCATCGAGCTGGTTCAGCAGCGCGAGCGCCGCCTCCTTGGCATAGCGGATCCGCTCGTAGTCGCGCACGGCCGGGTAGCGCGAGTTGTAACTCATCGAGTTGGAGCGGTCGATCAACAGATACACTGCGATTGGCTCGCGCGAGGGCGGTGGCGGCTGCGGTTCGAAGGTTATCGGCAGAGTTTTCTCAAGGATGCTGCCACGATACTTCGAGTCGCGCAGCGAACTGCCTGTGACCACCAGGCCGCCGCCATAGTTGGCGACGTAAAGGTTGAGCGCGTTTTGCGCCGCGTCGCTCAGCGCCTCGGCCGGCACGTTGGCAATAATCACCGCCTGGTAGGCGAGGTAGTCCTGCGGCGTGACGGGGAGGCCGCGGGGCGCGGTCTGCTCGACCACGTAGTTGCGTTCCTTGAGCGCTTTCATCAGGCTTTCGGGCGGGCTGCTCGAAATTACCAGGACGCGCGGCGGCGCGGTGACCGATACCGCGGTCTCGGCCATCGGGTCGATTGCCACCAACGGCCGCGGCACCGAAATTTCGGCCTTCATCAGGTAGGCACCAGGCTGGCCGATCCGATAGGGCAGGACGAAGCGGTTCATGCCGGGCTGCAATCGCACAGTCTGGCTGCCAAGATTCTTGCCGTCGCCGTAAAGCTGGATTTGCGCCTGAACCGCATGGGCCGCTTCGCTCTCGACATCGATATGAAGTGCGAAGCTGGTGCGGGCGCGGACGCTCTCGGGCGCCTCGAAGCCGGTGAGCGCGACCCGCGCGGTGGTCGACGGCGGCGGCGCGGCAGTGAAAACGCGTACCCCTTGTTCGGTCAGTGCGGGCAGTTCGTCGCGCGCGCTACCTTCGGTCTGGTTGCCGTCGCTGAGCAGAACCAGCCGTTTCTCGTCGGTCGACGGGAACATGCCGGCGGCGGTCGTGAGCGCGCCGGCGACATCGGTCGCGGTCGAATTGACGCCCGGTCCGGGCATCGGCAACAAACGCGGATCGGACAGCGGCGCAAGCAAACGCGCGTCCCGGCCGAAGCCGAGCACTGCGACACGATCGTTTATATTCATAGCGCGGCGGATGCGGTTGAGTTGCGCCAGCATCCAGCGATGCTGGTCGGGAGCTATCGATTGCGACTCATCCATCGCGACGATAACCGCCATCCGGTGCGCTGGCGCTGTTATCGGCAGCCGAAAGCCCGCGAGCATCACCACCAACGCGGCGAAGCAGGCGAGTCTCAACAGCGTGCCCAATGCGCCGTATAGCCAGCGCCCACCCCGCCATGCGAGCAGCCCCGGCGCTATCACCAGCGGCGTGGCGACCAGCAGCCATAAAGCCAGTGGATGCTCAAACATGGCGCATTCCCCAGCGGCTCGCCCGCCGCGCCAGCAAAGCTGATTCGGCCAACAGGAACAGCAGCGCGAGCGCCATCAGCAGCGCTGCCACTGGTTCGGCGTGAAGCTCGCCCCTAAGCGGCGCCGCGGCTTTGGCGGTGGGAGTGGACGGGTTCGTTGCGGGCGCGGCCGCAAGATCCGATTCGCTGGCGTCGTAATAGTTCGCGTACACCTTGACTTGGTGGCCGTTGGACTCTACCCGATAGAGCCCCGCTTCAAGTGGGCGGAAACGCACGCGCCCCCATTGGTCGGGCTCTAGTGTCGTAACGCCGCCACCGGCCGGTGCAATCAGACGGGCGCGGGCGAAAATGGGGAGCTCGACAAAGTCTCCGGTAGAAACAATTTTCAGGTCCTGCGGCGCGATCAGCCCCTTGATCATGCTGACGGTCAGCAGCAGCGCGTCCATGCGGTCGGGATCGAGCAGCAGATGATCGCGTACGTCAAATGCGATCACGCCGACTTCGCCTTGCGCATTACGGCCGCTGCCAGCCAGCGCGAAGCTGGATTGTTCACCCACCGCCGCGCCCCGCGCGATCACGTCCATCCATCCGGGCAGTGCCACGATACGCGAGGGGCCAAGCAAGACCGGGTTGGTCAGCACGCCCACGCCCGCGCGCTCATGCAACTCGGCCAAAGCGACGGTGCCGGTCACCGGGATGAGTGGACGCGGCGCCGTGGAATGCTTGAGCCGAGGCTCGGGGAAGACGAAAAGCTTCGATTTCGCGTTGACACCCGCACCGCCAGCGTCATGGATAATAGCGAGGTCGAACGTTTGCGTCGATTTGAACGTCGACGGATCCGAGGCTGTGACCAGGAAGTCGGGATTTACCGCGAGTACGATACGCGCCAGATCGTCGCGCGCGGCGGCGTCGGGCGAAAGCACGAGCGCATGGGCCTGAACAATATTTTCCGCATAGGCGTAGCGGTCATTGTCGGCGGCCAAGGCATCGGGTGTCACGATTTGCGCATGCACGAGCCCGCCCGCCGGTAACGGGCCGAACGGCAGCACCATCTGTGCGCGTGGCTCGATGATGAGGCCGTGGCGAAAGATCGGCTTTCCGCCGGCCTCGATTGTAAGGTTGAATGGTTGCGGGCGAAACGAGAAATTGCGCACGACGCAGCGTCCAAGCGTGCTTTTGGGCGTACCCGGATCGAGCGAAACAATGGCGAGGTTTGCGGCCGGCGCGCCGACCCCATGCACGTCCACATGCATCGGCAGGCCGGCGTCAGCGATTACGCCCGCGGGCGGGGTGCGGCCGGTGAACAGATCGACAGTGTCGGCACCGCGCGCACGCATCAGGGCGGCGGTCAGCGCCGCCGGCCGCGTGCCGACGGCGTGGGGCACAAGCGCCGCGATAGCCGTGCGAACGGCGTCCTTGTCGGCAGTCGCGGCACGGCGCAGTTGAGTTTCAAGGGCATAGCTGATGACGCTGAACTGGTCGCCTGCGGGCGCGTCCGCGACTATTGCGAGCGCTTCACGCCGTGCCTGGTCAAGGCGCGTACCGCCGCTCTGTTCGATCGCACCCATTCCCGCGCCGAGGTCGAAGACCAATGCGTGGTGGCGATGGCTGCCGGCGAGGACCGTGCTTCTGACGTAGAGCCCGGCGATCGCGAGCGAGAGCGCCGCCAGTGCGAGCAATTCGAGCCAGAACAGCAGGTCGACCCTGAGCACGCGGCTTTTGGCGACCGGCGCTGGAATTTCGTCGAACAGCATCAGGCTCGATACGTCGATAGTCGGACGCGAGCGCGCGCGTAGATAGATCGCCACCAGTACGCCAAAGCTCAGCAGCCACAGCAGGTCGGTTGGATTGAAGAAGCCCATCGCGTTGCCCTGCTAGGCGATCACCCCGAGCCTTGGGAATTCGCGCGTCATGATGTCGTGGAGGCGGGAAGCGCCGAAGGCCGAAGCGTAGACGATTCCGCGGCGGCTGCAAAAGTCCCGCAGGCGGGTTGCATGCGCCTCGACGCGGCGGCGGCACGACGCAGCCTCCCGCGCGCCGAAGCTCACGTCGCGCATCGCGCCGGTCTCACAATCCCGCACGCGGTAGAAGCCCGGCGGATACGTGCCGCTCACCTCGCGATCGCCCATTACGTGAACCACCTTGACTTCGTGGCGGGCGGCGAGCAGGCATCCGAGCGCGTCCTCGTAATCACCGGCGGGCACCAGGAAATCCGAGATGACGACGATGATTCCGGCCGGGCGGCGCCCGAGCATGAGTTGGCTTACGGCGGCACTGAGGCGGGTTTCACCACCGCTCCTGAGGCCGAGCACGAAAGGACGAAAGTCCAAATAGGACTCGCGCCGGCGGCGAAACGGTGTGGTTTCCAACCGCATCGCGCCCCGATGTGCGGCGAACGCGCACAGCCGCACCGGATCGTTCTCGCTCATCCCGATATAGGCGAGGCCGGCGCCGAGCAACAGCGCCAAACCGAGCTTGTCGTCGCCGCCAGGCATCGTCATTGAGGCGCTGATGTCGAGCAGCATCGTGATTTCAATCTGACGATCCGCCCGGTAGGTGCGGATGGTTAGATCATCGAGCCGGGCGAAGGCGTTCCAGTCGAGGAAGCGGAGGTCGTCACCCTCGGCATATTCGCGAAAATTCTCCGGTTCGATCCCGGCGCCCTGGACCCGGCCAACGTTGCGGCGACCGGCGCGCGCAGTGCGCGCACGCTTGGTCCCCAGCACCAGTCCGTCGAGCCGTTTCAGGAAGTCGGGCTCGAACGCACGCACCTCGAGCATCGCCCGCCTCGCTCCGTCAGCCGCGCGCCGCGTGTAAGGCTTTCACCACTTGCTCGACGATGCGCATCGCGTCGACGCTGTCGGAATGCGCCGCGTAGTTGAGCATGATGCGGTGTTCGAGGGCGGCCGGTGCGACCTGGTCGATGTCGTCGTGAGAGATGTTGGCACGGCCATCGAGCAGCGCCTTGACTTTGGCGCCGAGGATAAGCGCTTGGGCGCCGCGCGGGCTCGCGCCGAAACTGACGTACTGGTTGACCGCCTCGACATGAATCGGACCGGCCTGGTCGCCGAGGATGCGCGAGTTTTGCGGCTGCGTCGCGCGCACCATGCGAGCCGCATAGTGTTCGAGTGGCGGTCCCACCAGCACCTCGCGCACCAGCTTTTTCAATCCCTCGATTCGGATTGCGGCTTCGTCGGCCGTGAACACTGGCTCGATGCCGGCCTCTTCGGGTCCCGTGGTCGAACTGATAATGCGCACCATTTCGCTCTCGCCCGGATAGCCGAGCCGCACCTTGAACAGAAAGCGGTCGAGCTGGGCTTCGGGCAGCGAATAGGTGCCTTCCATTTCGATCGGATTGAGCGTTGCCATCACGAAGTACGGTGGCGCGAGGCGA
>JBOHWJ010000348.1:0-2456 GCA_050736495.1 Binataceae bacterium (SeqCode)
ACATGGTCACAACCGGAACCGCAGCCGCTTTCGTCACGACTCCCGCCGCTCCCGATATCAACGAGGCGACTATTCACTACATCGAGGTATATGTGCCTGAGCATTCCGGCGAGCATTTAGAGCTCCACGTTACCACCGGCCTTGCGCCGGTAGATTACCTGAAAAAAATGCTCGCCGAACCGTTTGAGGATTTTACCTTCTCTCCGTCAGGAGCATCCGTTTTTCATCTTGGCAACTACGGAACGGCAGCGGCAAAACTCAAGGAATTGGACGTAAAGTGACGCTTCTCAGGCAAGATCCCGATCTGAGATACCACCACAGACTAGTGCTTGGCCGCCCTCATTGGAGCGAGGACCCCAGCCTTGCGTTTGTCTTTCAGTCGATAGCTCTCCCCGCTGATGCTCACGATAGTCGAATAATGGAGCAGGCGATCGAGCATCGCCGCAGTAAGTACTGTGTCTCCGGCGAAAGCACTGTCCCAGCTGCCGAACATGAGGTTCGAGGTGAGGATCATCGAGCCGCGTTCGTAGCGCTGGGCAACAATCTGGAAGAAGAGGTTGGCTTGCTCGCGGGTCATTGGCAGATAGCCGATCTCGTCGATAATCAACAGCCGGTACGCATTGACCGCGCGATGCATAACCTCACGATAGCGGCCCTGGCGCTGCGCCGCCTCCAGCATCAGCACCAGATCGGCCGCACTGAAGAAGCGGGTTTTGTAGCCCTTCTGGGTGGCGAGATAGCCGAGCGCGATCGCGAGGTGAGTCTTGCCCACGCCCGATGGTCCGAGGAACACCACGTTCTCGGCGCGCTCGATGAAGGCGAGGTTCGCCAGTTCCATGATCGGTTTACGCGGTGCGCCGGTAGCAAAGCTGAAGTCGTACTGGTCGAGCGTTTTAATCGCGGGGAAGCCGGCCACCCGCGCGAACATCTCGCGCGCCCGCGCCCGGCGCGACTCGCGCTCGGCGACCAGTAGCTCCTCGACGAAGTCGGTGAACGAAGTACCTTTCTCCGCCGCATTTTGCGCGAGCGCGGTATACTGCGCGGCAACCCCGCCAAGCGGAAGCTCGTTGCACAGCTCGACCACGCGCTGATGCTGGAGACTCATCGAACCTCCGCCACCATAGTGATCAGTTCCTCATACACCCGCGGCGAATGCTGGTAGCCGCACGGCAGCGGCGCCGGCTGCTTCGCGCGTGCGGACTGGATCGCGCCTGGCCACGGCGCGGCTATCGGTTGTAGACGCTCGCGCTCATGCTCGAGCCGCAGCAACGGGACCTCACCGGTAGTCGCGTGCACGCGTGTGTTGGCGACCTCGCGCAGCCAGGTGCCGACCCGCGCATTCGCCGTGTCGCGATCGACCTTGAGCCCGTCAGGACTGAGCTGGCTCGCCAGCGGCAGATAGAAGCTTGCGCGCAGATAGCGAATGAAACGTTCGACCTTGCCTGTGGTCTTGGCTCGATAGGGCCGGCACAGCCGCGGCACGAAGCCATGATGATGCGCGAAGTCGAGAAAGGTGCGGTTGTAGCGATGCAGCCCGGCCCGTAGCGATCGCGATCGGTCACCACCGTGCGCAGGTTGTCGTACAAGACTTCGCGCGGGACGCCGCCGAAGTAGTAGAAGGCGCGCTCGTGGCAGCCAAGCAGCGTCTCCAGCCGCTCATCGGTGACGAACTCGACGTATGTCGCGCGGCTCCAGCCAAGCGTCGCGATGAACACCGACAACCGATCGCGCCCGCGTCGGATGGTCGCGAAGTCAACCTGCGGCTGTCGGCCCGGGTCGGTCTCGAACCTTATTAACGGTTCGGGTGCCGCCACTGGCTTAAGCGCCGCGAGGTGGTCCTTCAGGATGCTGATCCCGCCCGCATAGGCCGCGCGCTCTTAGCTCGCGCAGCAGCACCGTCGCCGGAATCCATTCCGGTGCGGCCGCCTTTACACGCTCCGCGAGGTAGTGCTTGTAGGGTTCCAACTTGCTGGGTCGCGCTTCACGCGCGTAGTGCGGCAGCCCCTCGCCACGCAGATACCGCCGCACCGTGTTGCGCGATACCTCGAGCAGCCGCGTGATCTCGCCAATGCTTTTGCCCTGCCGTCTCAAGACCCGAATGTCCACCGCTTCCTCCGCCACCAGCATGAGGCCCTCCGCCGCGGAGTACCCCACGCCGGGGTGGGTCAGTTTTCAATCGGCGACCTGGGTCAGTTTTGCACCGGCGGCTACAACAACGGATCGTGATCTGAGGAAAGGTATTGCGGCGGGGTCTGCTTCGCGATCGCGCGATTGAATCCAACGGACGGTTGGGCCGTCGAAATTAGCCTATACACGTGGAAACCGCTTCCTAGTGTTGTGTCCCATTAATAAGTGTACAAAGTCGTTGGAGTTTATCGAGGATCGAGTCGGCGCTGGCGGTCCAGGCGAATGGCTGTTTGCGCGCATTGTGGTGGGTTACGTATTGGTCGATGCGA
>JBOHWJ010000349.1:0-6797 GCA_050736495.1 Binataceae bacterium (SeqCode)
AATCAAACCCAAAGGGCGCAACTTGCCGCCTTAACGCATGATCAAATTCAGCCCGCTCGGTGTCGTGTACCTATTCAGGTCGGAAAATTCGGCCGGCGCGCCACTGTTCAGGTAGAACGGATGGCCCTCTCCGGGGTCGAGGAAGTAAGTGGCGTGTTTGTTCTGGATATCCCAGAAACCTTCGAATTCCGAACCGGTCGCGACCGCCATACCGACACCCGGTACGTTCATCGGATGGAGAAAGATGCCAAGGTACTTCCATGGCCGCATGTCGGAATCATAGAGGTCTTCCCATACCGGCGCCGAAGATTCCTTGTCGATATACATCACGCGTTTGCCATAGCAATAGCCGGCGGCATGCGCTGGAACCTTGCTCACGCTGATTACATAGGCGTCGCGTAATTGCCATTTGCCCCATGACGGCGCTGGCCACGCCAGCGGCATATCGTAGTCCGCTGGAAATTTGCCGGCCGGAATCTCGGAGGGAAAAAGCATCAGAAGTTTCTTCTCGCCGAGGAAGTCGACCTTGACCTGGGTCATGTTGGAATCGAAGCCAAAGCGATAATCGTCGGAGAGCACGTCAATGCCCCCTGTCGATCCGCAGCGCGCGGCCGACGACACCGGTTGGTATCGGCGCAGCGATGGAATAAAGACATAAACGCTTTCGGGCTTGGCCAGATCAGTATACGAAATGGTCAGCGACGCATTATATTTTTCCTGTTCCGGCTCAACCGTCATTACCCATTCGGTATAAAATTTCCCTTCGGCACCAGGTACATTTGCCGCGACGCCCGGATCGGTATTGAAGCCAAGCTGGCGATAGACGATTTGGTCCGCCGAGCAGTTGATACTGCCATAGCGGTCCTGGGTACATCCGGTACCGTAGGTATCGACCGCCAGACTAGGCAGATAGCGGTACCAGACGTCGGCCAGGACTTCCCATCCCTTATGCGGTCCGCTCGGGTCACGGAAGGGGCGGCCGCCCACGTAGCCATTGAGTGTCAGACCGCCGTCGGGAAGCTCGACGACTTTTACCTGTGAACCGTATTTCTCGGTGGCGGCGGCATAGTTCTTCGGCAGTGGATACGACGTGGCCGGGCCCACCACCATCTGAACGTCAGACGGCATTTTCCAGTAGTAACTACCTTGGAATAACGCGGCCATTCCTTCAGGCATGAACTGCTTGTACTGCCGCCAGTTCTGCATTGTGATGGTCGTCCCGGGTGGGATGGTGTCCGCCGCCACGGCGGCTGGCACGGTCCCGGGGGCCGCAACCGGCGCAGTCTGAGTAGTGGCGCCCGCAGGCGCGCCGGACTCAGTTCCGGTTTCCTGCGCAAGCGTAATGGCGGGGCACATCGAGAGAATGATCAGAACAACCAGTCCACATACTGCTTTAATCACAGCGGTTCCACCTTTCTGATCGCGGCCTGCGCCGTGGCGTACCGACCGGATCTTCGGCTGGCACTGGCGCGGCATGCATCGATAACGACGCATCGGACTCCAATGATACGCGATCGGCGTGGGCGCGGATCACTCCTTCTTCGCGCCGTAGCTGACGGCGAGCCCGGCGCGCGCGTCCTGCTGAATCCCATATTGCGGAATCGGATAGCGCAACCCGTTGCCGGCGAGACGCTTCAGCCCCTCTACGGTTTTTGGCAGATAGTGCGGCGGCAGCGCCATCAGCATTTCGTCATCGAGCACACCGCCGTAACGCCGTTCGGCAAAGCATGGGATTGAGAGGCTCGGCTCGCCGCTCTTAAGCGCACGGCCCCATGAATCGGCACAAGCCGATTCGCCCACGACACCCCACTGGAATTTCTTGTAGCCGGCCCATTGGAGGCCGTTGATGAAGATGATCATCTGGCCGGGCGTACCGTAGATGAGCACAATGTCGGGCGGATTGAGCCGCCCGGTGGTAACCGGCGACACCGCCATCGCGGCATACTTTCCATAAGGCACCACGTCCATCGCATGCTGATGCGCGGAAGAGTCCTGGATGGTCGAGTACCAGACGCCCGCCATGTTCTTGCCGGAAAGCCACTCGCCGTCCTGCGGATGGAGCCCGATGACCGCGCCGCATTGCGCGCCGACGAGGTCCTTCTGCGTGATGCCGACGGTAAAACCGAGCCGCGCCGCCTGGGCGACGATCTGATCGGTGGTATGAATCGACTTGGGGCGTCGGATCTTCGGAATCGCCTCCATTTCTTCGACGGTGGTGAACAGCTTCATCCCGATCGGCGTGGTGCGCAGACGCAGCAGCCGATTGAGGTCGTCGACGATCTGGTTCCAATCGTAGGTTTGAGGCTCGACCGGTCCCTCTGCCGCGTTATTCGCATTCTCTGCCATCTGAACCAACCTCCATTCTATTGTCCCGAACGCTGGGCCTTAGCGTAAAATGCGTATTGCCGCAGGCGAATGCCCAGGCTCGGCCGCTCGGTTCAGATGGGGTTATAGCGACAATTCCCGCCTGCGGTCCAACGCGTTCGCGCTTCAGAGGCGGCAGGGTGGGCCAGCGTCTTTCAGCCGAAAAGACGCGTGAGCGAGGATGGGGACGCGCTTGGTTCGCCTATGGCCCCTGATAATCCACCATCGCATAAAAAGCGTTGCGGCCGCTGTGATCGAAGCTCAGGTTGGACGTAAGGATTTTCATCGCGGCGGTCTTGACCGCCTGAGCCGATTTCCACATGAAGCCGTCGGGCAGGTTCAATTCAACCTGCCGCTCATTTCCGGAAACCGGATCGATATGCGGTGTCAACTCCACGTTCAGAATTCCAGGGACCGAAAAGACGCTGCGCTTACCGTCGACATTCATCCGTATCGGTACGAATTGCGGCGCCAGCATATACAGCATCGTTTGAGAGAAGATTGCGAAGGGGCCGCTGCCGCCCGCACGGCCTTGAGTGATTTCTGCCAAGGCTTCACGTTGCGATGTGGATGCTGTCTCGGTGATGTAGACGCAGGCGGTGCCGTCGCCCTGATGAATGGCGCGCGGCCATGAACCGGCGAAAACGAAGTCGAGCCCATCGAGATTGATCTCGCCGTAGTGACCATGGCGCACGTGCATCCCCACCAAGGCCTGACAGTAGCCGCCGCTCGGAATGCCGTTGAAATTACACGGGCAGCCGAAGTCGCAGTTACAACTCTCCATGTAGTCGGCTTGGATTCGCCATGCGGGTGTGCTCATCAGATTTCCTCCGGCCGGCATATGTGAGTCCTGTTTCGATGATCCATTGTCCACCAAAACGGCCGGACGTTCCAACGTCACAGCATCTTTTAGGAATTCTCTAGGCGTCGTTGAGCGAACGCTATGGCATCGGCCACACGTCCATCCGCGAGTACAGTTCAAAGTTTTACTTTAATTGTGATCCAGGGCGCGCCGGACGCGGGCCTTTAGGCGGCGGCGCGCTGGCCGAGCACCTGGCGCAGGAACTGCCCGGTGTATGAAGCGGACACTGCGGCGACTTCCTCCGGCGTGCCCTTGGCCACCACCTGTCCGCCACGGTCGCCGCCCTCGGGACCGAGATCGATGACGTGGTCGGCGGTTTTGATGACGTCGAGGTTGTGCTCGATAACCACGATTGTGTTGCCGGCGTCGGCGAGCCGGCCAAGCACCGCGAGCAGTTTCTTGATGTCGTCGAAGTGAAGGCCAGTGGTCGGCTCGTCGAGGATATAGAGCGTGCGGCCGGTGGCACGGCGTGAGAGTTCCTTGGCCAGTTTGATGCGCTGCGCTTCACCACCCGAGAGCGTGGTCGCCGATTGCCCGAGATGGATGTAATCGAGGCCGACGTCGCGCAGGGTTTCGAGCTTCTGGCGTATCGGCGGCACCGAGCCGAGGAAATCGATCGCGTCGAGCACCGTCATGTTGAGCACTTCGGCGATGTTCTTGCCCTTGTACTGGATTTCCAGCGTGTCACGGTTGTAGCGCATGCCGCCGCATACCTCGCAAGTAACGTAAACGTCGGGCAGAAAGTGCATCTCGATACGGATGATGCCGTCGCCCTGGCAGGCCTCGCAGCGTCCGCCTTTGACGTTGAAGGAGAAGCGGCCCGGTCCATAACCGCGCATGCGGCCCTCGGGTAATTGCGCGAAAAGCTCGCGGATGTGCGTGAACAGCCCAGTGTAAGTCGCGGGGTTGGAACGCGGCGTGCGTCCGATGGGACTCTGGTCGACGTGGATTACCTTGTCGAGATGCTCGACGCCGTCGAGGCTTTTGTAGGCGCCCGCGCGTTCGCGGCTGCCGCCGAGCTTCTGCGCGAGCGCGCGATTGATGGTATCGAGCACCAGCGTTGATTTGCCCGAGCCGGAAACTCCCGTCACGCATACCACCACGCCGAGCGGCAACGACACGGTGATGTCGCGCAGGTTGTTTTCGCGCGCGCCGCGAATCGTGAGCCACCGATTACCGGTTGGACGCCGGCGTGGCGGGACCGGGATTTCCAACTCACCCGAGAGATACTTGCCGGTCAGCGAGGCCCGGTTGGCCATGATTTCGCCGGGTGTTCCCTGCGCGACCACGTAGCCGCCGTGAATTCCCGCGCCGGGACCCATGTCGATGATGTGGTCGGCCTCCAGCATGGTGTCGCGATCGTGCTCGACCACCAGCACCGAATTGCCCAGGTCGCGCAGGCGTTTGAGCGTTGCGAGCAGGCGCTGGTTGTCGCGCTGATGGAGCCCGATGGAAGGTTCGTCCAGGATGTAGAGCACGCCGACCAGGCTTGATCCGATTTGCGTCGCCAGCCGGATGCGCTGGCCCTCGCCGCCCGAGAGACTGCCCGAAGTGCGGTCGAGCGTGAGATAGTCGAGCCCGACGTTGGCGAGAAAGCCCAGCCGCTCGCGCACTTCCTTCAGAATCAGGCGCGCGATCTCGGTCTCCTGCGAACTCAGCTTGGGAGCGGTGAAAAACGCCACCGCCTGCTTGATCGACATGGCTGTGACTTCGCTTATCGACTTGAGGTTGAAGCGAACGAAGAGGCTTTCCCTCTTGAGCCGCGCGCCCTTGCACGAGGGACATGGCCGCATATTCATGTAGGCTTCAAGCACTTCGCGGATGCTTTCGGACTCGGTCTCCTTGTAGCGGCGGTCGAGCCATGTGAGCACGCCCTCGAACGGGCGCGCATAGCCGTGGCGATGCTCGCCGCGTTGGTAGTTGAATTCTATTTCTTCGTCGCCGGAGCCGTTGAGCAGGGCCTTGCGGACCTTGACCGCGATCGATTTCCACGCTTGGTCGAGGCTGAACTTGTAGTGGGTGGCGAGCGCTTCGAGCACGGGCTGCATGTAGTTCATCGTGGCCCACGGCGCGATGGCGCCGTCGGCGATGCTCAAATCCTCGTTCTGCACCACCAGTTCAGGATCGAAGTACATGATCGAGCCGATGCCGGAGCATTCCGCGCAGGCGCCATGCGGACTGTTGAACGAGAACATGCGCGGCGTTATTTCCGGATACGAAATGCCGCATTCAACGCAGGCAAAGCGCTGGCTGAAATAGATTTCGGCGCCGCCGTTGCGGGCGTTGCCGTCCAGGCGCTCGACCTTGAGCAGATCCTGTCCGTATTTAAAGGCGACTTCGAGCGAATCGGCCAGGCGCTTTTCAATCCCTGAACGAATCGCGAGGCGGTCAACCATGACCTCGATAGTATGGCGCTGGTTCTTGTTGAGATTGAATTCCTCGCCCAACTCGACCAGCTTGCCGTCTATTTTGGCGCGCACGAATCCGGCCCGGCGCAGATCGCTGAGTTCCTTTTTGTACTCGCCCTTGCGATCGCGCACGATCGGCGCGAGCACGTGCAGGCGCGTGCCTTCGGGCCACGCCATCATGCGGTCGACGATTTGCTGGACACTTTGCTGCGTGATCTCGCGTCCGCAGTTGTAACAGAAGGCGTGGCCGACGCGTGCGAACAGCAGCCGCAGGTAGTCGTAAATCTCGGTGATGGTGGCGACGGTCGAGCGTGGATTGCGCGAAGTGGTCTTCTGCTCGATCGATATCGCCGGCGAGAGCCCCTCGATCGAGTCGATGTCCGGCTTCTCCATCTGCTCGAGGAACTGGCGCGCGTAAGCCGACAGCGATTCGACGTAACGGCGCTGACCCTCGGCGTAAATCGTATCGAAAGCGAGCGACGACTTACCCGAACCCGACAGTCCCGTGATCACCACGAGTTGGCCGCGCGGGATCTCGATGTCGATGTTCTTGAGATTGTGTTCGCGCGCGCCCTTGATGACTATGCGGTCCATCTGCGCCAACCCGTACCGTTTCGCACCTTTACGACTTCAGGCGGCGCGCCGTGCTTGCGCGAGATGGCGGCGCGCGGCTCGCCATGCGTATTCGATTGCCGCCGTCATGCTGGAAGCGTCGGCGTCGCCGCCGCCGGCGATTTCGTAAGCCGTGCCATGGTCCGGAGAGGTGCGGATGAACGGCAGGCCGAGCGTGATGTTGACCGCGCGATCGAACTCCAATGTCTTGAGCGCAATCAGTCCCTGGTCATGATACATCGCCACGGCGGCGTCGAAACCGAAACGCCCGCGCACACGGATGAAGGCCGTGTCAGGCGCGACCGGACCCGTCGCATCGATGCCGTTTTGCCGCGCGCGCCGTATCGCGGGCGCGATGGTCGCGAGCTCCTCGCGGCCGAAGAGCCCGTTTTCGCCAGCGTGCGGATTGAAGCCGAGCACCACGACACGCGGTTGCGCCACGCCCAACTGGCCGTGCAGATGCTCGGCGAGCAGCCGAATGGTCTGGAAGACGCCGTCACGCGTAAGCGTGCGCGAGACCTTCGCCAGTCCCATGTGCACGGTAACCAACG
>JBOHWJ010000350.1:0-7030 GCA_050736495.1 Binataceae bacterium (SeqCode)
GAAGGTAGTAGAGCGCCTCATTGATACCACCAATCGGTCACGCCGCCGGCAGCTACTGCCGAAAAATCATTGCGAGTAAACCAAGGATCCCGACGAGGGAGAGGAATGCTGCGATAAGCACAGCCAATGAGCGTCTTTTGCGCAGGTATTGCGGCCCGAGCGCTCGGATATTCTGTCGATACTCAAGCGTCCCCAGCATCAATGCGGCGAGTCCGATGACCACAAGCATAAGAGCAAATTGGCGCGGTCCGATGAGGTAATTTCGATGCGGGCGGCCCGCTGCCTCGATTTGAAAAAATTTGTAGATGCTGAAGCCAAAGGTGATAAGCGAAGTCGCGGTTCTGATCCACGACATCATCGTTCGTTCGTAGGCAGCGCGCGTGCGCTCACGAGCAAGGTCGGTCGTACTGTCGATCGCCAATGTGCCTTGCATAGTCTGATCTGCCATTCGGGTTGGTTTAGCTGTGGGGGCTGGATTGGTCCTTAACCCCGATAATGCTCCGCACCTGCCGCGCGGACACCTCGAGAACGAAACTCTGTCAGCAATATCTGACTGCTGATTAGCAGCATCCAGATCGGGAAGACAAGTGTGATCCACCTCCAGTTAGCGATAACCAGCAACAGCAGCAAGCCGCATGCGTAACCAATAAATGCCATGTAGCGCGGGATAATCGCGGACCGCAATCCAATGGTGCAGGTTGAGAACATGAAGACTCCCGCCATTTTCATGGCGAACAGGTTAAGCAGGGCGTCGCTCATGCAACGGCCGAAGTAGTAAGTCTCGCTACCAATATTGCCGACGGCCACCGATTCGATGAGCGCGTCCGTTACGGCCGCTGCACCGAACAGGCTCGCGATAAACAATAGCCCGCTTCCGAGAAATACGGTTGCAAAAAATTTATCTTCCTGATCGCCCAGCAAGTTGCGCAGCACTCCGACAAACCAGAGAAATGCGATGCCCGCGAAGGGAACAAAGTCGAGTGCGAGCCGGACCGCGCTTCTGCGGCCCGGCTCGGTTATCCAGGTGCCCGGTTCGGCAAGGTCAGCCGGAATTGCGTAACGGATGAGTCCCAAACCGACGATTGTCAGAACCGAGAAAATGACACCGGCGATCGCCGCTCCGCGTGGGGGTTCGAGGGACTGCCGGCTCGGAGGTTTTGGTACGCTACTCACGATACTCGCGACGCTCCGACACTACGAAGGGGCACGGGACTATTGGGCGCGACAACCGGCATCCGAGCGCTCCCAGATCAGCTTCTTCCATTGGATCTCCGGCGGTGCCCCGCCGCGAGGTCGGCGCTCGGCGCACGCCACACGGGCCATCGCCCTGGCCGAGGAACGGCGTCTCAATGGTAGCCGCTGCCGGACGCGTCCGTGACCTGCCGCATCACCGCATCCAAGTTGAAGGAAGCGGGTTTCTGGCGCGGCGGAAATTTCTCGAAGTTTTCGATCTGCTGGGCCACGAGTGCCTGCATCTCATAGAGGAGATAGGCATGGGAAATTACCCAGTCCCAGTAGGTGTTGGAGTTTTCATCCGCTCGCTCGAACGGGTCGCGTCGCAGGTTGAACATTTTTGGCGCCCGCAGCTTCACGAATGGCTCGAACCAGCACATCAATTGCTTGGCTCTCTGCTCCATAAGCACGAGCTTCCAGTCACCCATGCGAAGCGCCAGAATGTCGCCATCGTCGCTGATATAGAAAAAGAAATTCCTCGGACTCTTCTCTGCTTCGCCGGTCAGATAGGGCAGCAAATTGTATCCATCGAGGTGCACCCTGTAGATCATGTTTCCGATCTTATGACCATTCAGGAGTTTCTCCGTCATCTCTGCTTCTCCCGCGGCGGCGAGAAGGGTCGGCAGCCAGTCCTGGTGTGAAGCGATGTCGTTGAAGACCGAGCCCGGCTTGATTTTACCCGGCCAGCGCACGAAGAAGGGCACGCGCCAGCCGCCCTCCCACTTGGTGTTCTTTTCGCTGCGAAATGGGGTGATCGCAGCATCGGGCCAGCTGTTGTAGTGCGGTCCATTGTCGGTCGAGTACACGACAATAGTATTATCTGTGAGGCCCAAGGCGTCGAGCTTGTTCAGCAGGGTGCCGATGTTCTCGTCGTGGGCGACCATCACATCGTTATAGTCTCCCTGTCCGCTCTTACCTTTGTGCTTCTCGGGGCAGTGGGTCCTGAAGTGCATAGCGGTCGTATTATACCAAAGGAAAAATGGCTTTCCGTCCGTGTGGGCCTTGTCGATGAAGTTGAGGGCGTGTTCGGTGACCTCTTCATCAATGGTTTCCATGCGCTTCTTCGTGAGCGGACCCGTATCCTTGACCGTCTGTCCGCCATTGTTATCTGCCCAGCTATGGAGCACACCTCTGGGACCGAACCGCTTTTTGAACGCGGGGTCCCTCGGATAGTCCGGCTCTTCCGGCTCTTCCTCGGCATTCAAGTGATACAAGTTGCCGAAGAACTCATCGAAGCCGTGTACCGTTGGGAGGAACTGGTCTTTGTCTCCCAAATGGTTCTTGCCAAACTGTCCCGTGGCGTATCCCAGCGGTTTCAACAACTCCGCAACGGTCGGATCTTCCCCCCGAATACCGAGATCGGCCCCTGGCATGCCCACTTTGGTCAGTCCGGTTCGAATCGGGTTCTGCCCGGTGATGAAGGCGGCCCGACCTGCGGTGCAACTTTGTTGGCCGTAGTAGTCGGTGAAGGCCGCGCCTTCGTGTCCAATCCGGTCGATGTTCGAGGTTCGATAGCCCATTTGGCCTCGGTTGTTGTAACTGATGTTCCACCAACCGATGTCGTCACCCCAAAGAATAAGGATGTTCGGTTTCTCTGACTTTGCCATCTCAATCTCCTTCTATTGGACCGTTCGCTCTAAGAACCACGTTCGCCGCATTTCCGGTACTGATCCTGATCCGTTGTGTTTTTGGAACATTCGGGCTCAGGGAACGCGCACCATGCGCAATCAGTCATGACAATCCTCGGAACTCTCGCACTATGTGTCGAGAATGCATTTGTTACTCCTTTCGATGCGATCTGGATGCGGCTCTGCACCTCGCGCGAAAGGCATGAAGGTGCTCAGAGCGGAAGGCGCAATCCCGACGGTTCGTTCCGTCAGAGTTACTTCGGTCATGCTAATCATGTTCGCTTTCTCCAGCGCGAAAGAGGTAAGCCCACCTGTCAAATGTGAATCCGTTGACCGTTGGAGCCGTAATCATGCGCCTCAATCGATAGTTCACTGCAAAAAGCCGCTGTTAGAACCGATAAATCAAATTCACCGCAAGAAAATCGATTATGTTGGTCGCGTAATCGCCCTGCACGCGCCCGGCTAGGGGTCCTCGCCGAACGTTAAACGGCGCGTTGCCGGCATCGAGCAGTTCATTCGCGATGCCAACGGTCATATCGCGGTTCAGTTCGTACTGAATCCCCGCGCCGTAACGCAGTTGACGATCGAGCGGCAGACTGGGTCCGCGATTAGCCTCTGACACCGGGGAGCTGTCGTACGCAAAGCCGGCTGACAGCAGCCACTTTTGAAACATCCGGTACTGCCCACCAAATGCTATCTGAATGGTATCCGAGTAATTGAGATCGACAGCGAGACTCTTCTGACTCTCCGCGGAAATGCCGAGCACCGTTTGACCAAATTGCGACCAATTCTGCCAGCCGATGTTTCCCATGAGCGCGAGCGCGGGTGTCAGTTGATACAAAGCGCTTGCCATCATCTGCTGCGGCTCGGTCATTCCCAGGTTCACTTTCGCGCCGAGCAGGCCGCTCTTCCTCAGCGCCGCGCGGAGGCCGGGTCCAAGGCCGGTCGTGTGCGGATGGAAGCCGAATTTGAAATCGACCGGCGATTGGTAGGTGAGACCGATTCGAAGGTTCGCGGCCGGTTCTAAAAGGAAGCCCACGTTCCCGCCGAACGCTTCGTCCCATGACTCGATCTGCAGTCCTCCGTCCGGGAAACGGGGGAGAATATTGTTAATCTTCGCCTGAGAATAGAGGCGTGCGACCTGGAAGCTGAATCCTGCTCCCACTGATAGCCACTCATTGACACGGTATGCAATCGACGGATTCGCCTGGCCGGTGATGATCGAACTCTTCGTCAGGTAGTACCGTCCGACCCACCGAGTTCCATAATTCGCCGCGAGCCCGAAGGTTGAATCGACGGCGAGGCCCAGCCGCACGCGGTCCGAAAGCTTGTACACGTAAAACCCGCTTCCGAGAGGAAAGAAGACTCCCGCGTTGCCGCCACCACCGCCTCCACCAGGTACCTTGGTTTGCGAACCTCGGTCGAAGTTGATGTCCGGGAGCATCGCTCCGCTGGCGACGAGCAACTGCGAACGATCGAGCAAAGTCATCCCGGCCGGATTAGCTGCTGTCGTTGAAGCATCGGCCGCCATCGCGGCTCGCCCCGCGCTGGCGGTGCCAAGGTCGGGTGCACCGGTCTCGTACAGAGCAATTCCGGCGCCCCACGCCTGTTGCGAGGACATAAGCAGCAAAAGTACGAACGCGGCGACGTACGGCTTCATCGAACGACCAAATGGCAAAACGGTGGAGCGATTTCCATGGGACTAAAGTGCCATAGCCTTCATTCCGTGGATTGCTCACCATCATCGAGTGCGCCGATATACGGTACGTTTTGTGCGCTCCTTCAAATACGCTAATACGAACGCAAGCTGGCCGGCACCGTTGCTTCGTAATGCCAAAGTCGGAAGGCGGCTGACGTAATGAAGCTCCAGATCGCGGCAATGCCAGTTGGAACCCTTTTGCGCGCTTGTTTGGTCGGTGGATGTTCGCAGGTGAGTGCTCCCCCGGCCCCCGCGCAGCCAGAGGCTGCGGGCGTTCAAGCGTCGCCAGCGCCGCCGCCCCCGGGTTGGCTCCCAACCCCCCAGTCGCGGTGGCGGCAGGCGGCCAGTATGAGCAACCGCCCGCCACCGACGTGACTGAGTTGCTGCCGGCGAGTGCCCTATCAGGGCCTGGGTATTCTGTTCAGCAGCAAGCGCCGACGAACGGCGCGATGGGACAGTACACGATCGTTGCTGGCGCGAGCGTCTTTCATAATAGCGCGGGGACCTATCAGGTAGAGAGTCTCGATCTGCTCAAGATACGTCTGTCCGAGATTCCAGCAATCGCGCAACAGGACAACATGAACCAGTCGGCTGTGTTCGCGCGTGCACTTGCGTCCAGCGCAGTTCGGCCGGTGACGGATGCGGCCCACATGCTGGTTCATCCGATGGGCACGATCACCGTCCGGGCCGGTTCCTATCCAGCGGTCCTTTTTCGAGTCAGGTTCCAAGGTAAGATTGGACCGGCGCACACCTGCGATACTCAGTACAATTTTTTTGCTCCTGCTGTTGGATTGGTCGCGATGATCACGTAAGAGGATGTGGAAGCATTTTGGATTTACAACATCGATACGACAACCGGCAAGGTCCTGGCGTCTCTGTGAACAGTAATGCGGTCAGCCCTCATGTCGCTGTTGCGTCGTTCGCCTCCACCGGCCAACCAATTGCTCGGCGCGGCTGGATGGCATACGAACGAACGCAGCGATTTGTCGGTAATAGAAAGCTTCTGCGTCGAGTTACTCTCGGGCTGTTTGCGCAGCTCGAGTTGATTATCCTGCGTGGCCACAAGGATCCCGCGATTGTGAACGCGATTCGGCGCTGTCGTCGTCAATCGGAGTCACTCCTGACGGGAAACGAGGCTTTCTTTCTCTACTCGGTTGCACGAGCCCAGAGTGTATTCGACTCTGCGATGGCGGAAGTTGGGGTGTTTGAGGGCAGTTCCGCCCGGATAATCTGTGAGGCGAAACGCGAACGACCGCTACATTTGTTCGACACATTCGCCGGAATGCCCGAGCCGAGTGAGCGCGAATCGCACTATTTGAAGCGGGGGCAATATTCTGCATCGTTAATGAGAGTGAGGAGCTTGTTGCGGCCATATAGCGCGGTGCACATCCACCCCGGCCTTTTTCCAGCCAGTGCGGTCCGGGTGAACGAGACGCGCTTCAGCTTCGTACACATCGATGTCGATTTATACTCCAGCACTTTGGCGACCCTTGAGTTTTTCTATCCTCGCATGATTCCGGGCGGCGTGATTCTAACGCACGACTATTCGACTTTGCCTGGCGTAGCTCAGGGATTTTCCGACTTTTTTTCCAACATGCCCGGAGCCGTCATCGAGCTGCCAACTTCGCAAGCAATGTTTATCGTACAATCCTGATCGGAGCCTCTCACTTCGCCTTCATCTACAATGCGAGGCCCTGTGCGTACCCGTTAACCATTGAGCCATCAGGGCTTCGGCCGGCTTCGCAGCCGGACAATCAGTCGGTGCAGATCTTGTGCGAGAAAGCGTTGGTCGAAATCGCGAAATTGCGCGATCATCGTCTGAGTGCGGCTCATCCGGAAGATCGCCATAAGGCGCGCGTCTTTCGTGCGGTGCTGGGAATCAGCCCGGCCGATAGCCTTAAAGTTGCAGCAGTGGCTGCGAGCGGCGGCCTGCGATCAAGAAGCCTTTGCCGGTGAAGTTGACGGATTCGGTCATCGTTATGTGATAGATTTTCCGTTGAAGCATACAGAACGCCGAGCGCTGGTGCGTTCCGCTTGGATGGTGCTTGTAAATGAAAACCTTCCGCGCTTGACGAGCTGCTACATTTTGCGGGAACTCTGACATGAAACTATTAGCACGTATGTGTCTACAAGTGTGATACAAACACCGACGGGAACTGAGTGAATGGGCAATGCCCGCTTCGATGTTCGAATTGAGTAGCGGCTGTATAGTCATTTAGGCGGCCTGCTTTCGATTGTCAAGTCCGCGATTGATGACGGAATCGCGGGCGGCGATACAGCTTCCGAATCCTAATACTGCTTCAATGTGGCCGCGCTCCGATGAGCGCGGAATCGCGCCCAGAAAGCGCACCATCCAGAGATTACCGAACTCACTTCAATGTGGCCGCGCTCCGATGAGCGCGCGGAATCGGAGTACCTCACTAGCTATGTGGCCCTTCTCACGCCGCTTCAATGTGGCCGCGCTCCGATG
>JBOHWJ010000351.1:0-3085 GCA_050736495.1 Binataceae bacterium (SeqCode)
CCGTGCGACCGACGCGAACATGACGTACGTGCGCCGCGGTGAGGGTGACGCGCCGATCTGCACGGTTTACAACTACCTGCAGCAGGTTGCTGACAAATCCGTTCTCGATCTGCGCGACAAGACCGTCGTTACGTTCGATCAGTCGAAGGTCGACCGCATGGTGTTGAGTGGTTCCGCCGGTAATCTCACGATCGCTCGTGCGGCTGGCGGCAAATGGACGGTGAGCGCCGAGGGCAAATCGAAAACGGCCGAAGTGCCGGTAGTCGAGAGTTTGCTCGATCAGCTCCATGGCCTCAATGGCACCAGCATCCTTGAAGATCCGATGAGCGACCCGCGTCCGTTCGGGCTTGACCATCCGTTTGTTACCGCGACGCTCTATGACAAGGACGGCAAGGAACTCGGTGGAGTGAAGCTGGCACAGAAAGTGGCGCCAGCCGGTCGCGGGCGCAACGGCCAGCCGGTTACTGACTATAAGGGCTATGCGGTGTCGGATAAGAACGCTGTCTATGCGGTTGAAACGGAGAAAGTCTACGACCTCGAGAACACGGTCGACCGCTTGCATAGCGACGTGATACCCACGCCCACGCCCGCGCCGAGCGCTACGGCGACGCCGGGCGCGTCGTCGTCGCTTAAGGCCGCGCCGAGCCCGGCCGCGTCGTAACGTCACTCGGTTTTGGTTCCCTTCAGTATACTATGGCCGTGGCGTCAGCCCTCGGCGATCACGTGGGCGATCGCGCCAGCTACGGTATGGCTGAGGCTCAGGTGGAAAACGGTGATATTGCGGCGGCGCGCGAAATCCGCCGTCTTGCCGTGCAGCACGATGTGTGGCGCGCGGCCACGTTCGCGTACCACTTCGATCTCGCGCCACCCGACATTGCGGTTCCAGCCCGTGCCCATCGCCTTCATCGCGGCCTCCTTCGCTGCGAACCGCGCCGCGTAGCTCTGGTAGCGTGGCCGCCCGCGCGATTCACAGTAGGCGACCTCGGCCTCGGTGAAAACACGCGCGCGAAAACGCGTGCCCGTGCCTGGCCGGTTAAGCGCGCGTTCGACACGTTCGACCTCGATAATATCGACTCCGGTTCCCATGATCGGCGCCATGACGTATGAGCAAAGTATTTATCATAGTGGCGCGCAAGGGCGCATCGCCGCTGACGCATCGTGCCTGCGCGGCCTCGGGTCGCCCGCGACTCTTTTTCGATGCTTAACGTGTCGCTGCTTGCGGCCGCCCGGCGCGCGATTCTATTGTGCATTCAATTCCACTTCCGGAGGCATACATGGCCAAGCTTAAAACGACGGTGAACAAAGTGCGCTGCATCTCGAGTGAGGATTGTGTTCAGACCGCCCCCGGCGTTTTTCGCCTCGACGATGAGGGCAAGTCCGAGGTTTACAATGAGACCGGCGCGCCCGACAACGTGATTATGGCGGCGGCGCGCGGGTGCCCGGCCAAGGCTATAGTCGTGGTTGACGAGGCGACCGGAGAGCAACTCTTTCCGCCACCGAAGAAGTGATTCCGCGACGATCGCGTCGCCGGCATCCACTCGCCGGTTTCGATCCGGTGAGGGCAGCGAAACGCCATGGTAATCCGACGCAGGCGGATCGAGGGTGAACTCGCGGTGGAGCAGACCCGCGACCTTGCGCGCGCGGCCGCGCTCATCGCCGCCCAGGGTATGACGATTGAGGGGCTTGAATGGCCGGCTGGCTGTTACCTGATGGCGTGGCTCGGCAGTGAGCCGGCGGGCGTGGTCGGCGTCGAAGCGATCGTCGACGCGGCGCTGATGCGATCGCTGGTGGTGGTCAAACCGCTGCGCGCTCGTGGAATCGGCGCGGCGCTGGTCGCCGCCGCGCGCATCGCCGCGCATACCCGCGGCGCGCGTCGGCTTTACGCGCTCACCTGCGGCAACGCGGGCGACTACTTGAAGCGCTTCGGTTTCACCACGGCCGCCATCGAGGAGGTTATCGATTCGCTGACCGGAACTTTCACGGTCGACTATCTACGCGCGCGGCCCGGCGATCTCATTCGCCGTTCGCCTCTATGCCTCGATATTTCGCGCGACGGCCTGATCGAACGATGATGACGCCAACGGCGATTCCCGGCTCTCGCGGCGCGCCGCGGTCCAGCCAGTGTTCGCCCTGGGATGAGAGCGTCAGCGGTGCATGATCGTTATCAGGCTCACCACCAATTGCCACGACGAAACCAGAAATCCGATCACGCCGATGAGGCCGCTTATCCAAAACGTGACGCTGTAGTTGCGCGAACGCACGATTCCTTCCAGTGGCAGATTGCGGTAGCGCGACGCCCGCTCGCGCATGCGGGCGTAAAACACCAGGCAACTGACGATCGCGTAGCCGAAGCATACGCAGCCCAGAATCGACATCAAGAGCCGCTTTTCCACATCCGGCACGATTACAATGCTCCGCCTTGCGGCCACGACTGCGGCTTTCCGGCCCGCGGCCGCATTCGCACCCTTATGACACCGCTACGCGCCAGTCCTATTGCGCGGCGCCGTATAGTTGTTGATAGGAACGTGCGGACCTGAACTCTACCGCTTCAGGATTGGAGGGCTGCTCGGCACTCGGACCGAGGTCGAGGATCATGCATTTGATCGAGCCGCCGCCCTTGGCGAGAAATTCACTGACGTTCACCAGCACAGGCTCGATCGCTCGCCGCCGAATTTCGCCGAGGAGTTCATCGCTGACGCCCTCGGGCATGAAGAGGTAAAGCTTACCATCGAAATCGGCCTGGAACGAATTGGCGGCGTAGAGTGCGGCATCGCGCTCGGACAGCACCACGAGATTGGAGCCGAACTCCTGGCGCAGGCGGTCGCGCGAGCTTGCGGTGACACCGCCGAGATACGCCAGGACGAACTCGCGCCCGGGTCCGAACGAACAGAGCACCGTGTCGCCGTGGTAATGCGCCTCAAGGCATAACTCCAGTCCGAGCAGCGGCCGTCCGCCGATAAGCTTGCGCAATTCGTCGGCGGCTCCACGATCCGAGCGGAAGCCGTATACGCGCTTCCATGGCGGCAATCCCAGACGCGGCACGAAACGTTGCCGTTCGAGGCGGCCATAGGTGAAGAGCATGAAG
>JBOHWJ010000352.1:0-6748 GCA_050736495.1 Binataceae bacterium (SeqCode)
CTAAAGCTCCGCTAGAGGCGCTCGGAATGACCACACACAGCTTGTGCAGAGCTTCACTAAGCAGTCCCCGTCCTTACTCCGGATTCGACGGGCAATACATCAGTGGTTCCTGGCGGCTCGGACGGCAAGCCGGAAAGCTGAAAGATACGGATCCGTACTGGGGAGAAACTCTCGCAGAGATCGTTATGGCGGACGAGAACGATCTCGACGAGGGTTACCAATCCGCCGCCAAAGCGCAGATCGGATGGGCTGCACTACTTCCTTCTGAGCGTGCAGCCGTGATGGTCCACGCCGCCGCCATCATGGAAGCGCGCCATCAAGAAATCACGGACTGGCTCATCCGGGAATCGGGCAGCACTCGCGCCAAGGCCGAACTAGAGTGGCAGTTCGTCTATTCCAACACGCTGGAGGCCGCATCGTTTCCCCATCGAGTCGAAGGCCGAATCCTGCCGCTTGACGAACGAGGGAAGGAGAGCCGGGCGTATCGTCAGCCGCTTGGTGTCATCGGTGTGATAAGCCCGTAGAACTTTCCGATGTACCTGTCGCATCGTTCGATTGGCCCCGCACTGGCCCTTGGCAACGGAGTTGTCGTCAAGCCCGCCCCCGACACGCCCATTGCCGGCGGCCCACCGCACGTGTCCGTGGATGTCAAGAACGAGATGCAGATCGCGCAGGACGAGATATTTAGTCCGATCGCGCCGATTATCAAGGTCAGTGGAGAGGCAGAGGCACTGCGGGTCGCCAATGCTACTGAGTCCGGACTCTCAAGCGCCGTGTTCACTCGCGACCAGGAATTGCCGCTCCATTTTGGATCAATGCGGTCAGCACGCTGGCGGTTATAGGAGCTCTGGTTTGGTGGCGCCAATCGAGAACTAATGCGCATGACCTGCCTCCAGAGCGCTTCCGCAATGCCATTCGTACTGGTTTGCGATATGCGCGATACAACGGACCTCTCAGTGGCAACCTTGGTGCGCGCAACCGCCTTTTCCCTGTTCGCCAGCGCTCACTGGGCCTTGTTGCCGCTGGTCGCGCGCGGCCAGATCGCCGGCGGACCGGAAACCTATGGCATCCTGTCAGGCGCGATTGGCGCCGGCGCGGTGGGCGGTGCATTCGCGCTGCTCTGGATTGAGCGCGGCGCTCGATCCCGACTGGCTTGTCGCCGCAGGGACGCTTGGCACCGCGGGCGCGATGGCGCTATTCGGGCTGGCTCACGAGCTCTTCCGGGGCCTGCTCGCAAGCCTGATCGCCGGTGTTTCGTGGATTGCGGTGCTATCGAGTCTCAACATTTCAGCGCAAGTCGCTTTGCCGGTATGGGCGCGCGGCCGCAGGCTCGCGATGTTCGTGACGGTCCTTTCTGATACATTGACCATTGGCAGCGCGATTTGGGGCCAAGTCGCGAGCGTCACTGGTCTTCCCTCAGCGCACTTCATCACCGTGGCTGGTGTGCTAATAGCAATACCGCCGACCTGGCGATGGAAACTCCAGACCGACGCCGTCCTGGACCTCACGCCCGCAGTGCAATGGCCGGTACCGATCACCACGCACGAAATCGGCCGCGATCGCGGGCCGGTCATGGTGACGATCCAATACGACATTGAGCCAGCACGTCGCGAGGCGTTCTTCAGGGCTACCGCGAAATTGGCACGCGAGCGCCGTCGCGACGGCGCGTACGACTGGGGTTTATTCGAGGATCCGGCTACGGACGGCCGATTTGTCGAATCGTTCCTCGTCGATTCCTGGATGGAGCATCTGCGGCAGCATGAGCGTGTGACCAAAGCCGACAACGCGCTGCAGAAAACGGTCGATCGCTTTCAGATTAAAGGCACGCCGACGGTCACGCATCTGGTCGCCGCCGACAATGTGAGATCATAAGGGCGGATGCAGCCGACCCGCATGCCAATGGGAGACGATAACCGGACTCTGCGCCTTTTGCGAGGACGAGCCGATCACGCGTTGTCGCGAGCGGCCGGGGCGCCGCTGGTGGGAAACAATCACGTGCGCTTACTCAAAGACGCACGGCAGAATTACCCCGCCTGGATCGAGGCGATCCGCGGGGCTAAACATCACGTTCATTTCGAAAGCTACATCATTTACGAAGATGATACTGGACGAGAGTTCGCAGACGCTCTGATTGCCAAGGCGCGCGAGGGTTTGCGCGTGCGCCTCATCTACGACTGGATGGGCGGCTTCGGAAAAGCGTCACGGCGCTTTTGGAATAGTTTGCGCGCGGGTGGTGTCGAGGTGCGTTGCTACAACCCGCCACGCTTTGACAGTCCGTTTGGTTGGCTCTCGCGCGATCACCGCAAGATGCTCGTGGTGGACGGCCGAGTGGGTTTTATCTCGGGTCTGTGCGTGGGGAAGATGTGGGTCGGTGTGCCCGAACGAAATGTCGAACCGTGGCGTGACACCGGAGTTGAAGTGCGCGGATCCGCGATTTCGGAAATAGAGCGGGCATTCGCACAAATCTGGGCCATGATGGGCGATCCGATTCCCGAACTCGAACTCATCGGCAACGGGACCGGCGTCTCGGCTGGTAATATGGACGTCCGGATTGTGGCGAGCTTGCCCGCCACTGGCGGCATGATTCGCCTGGATGAACTCGTTGCGGCACTTGCGCGAAAGGAATTGTGGTTAGCCGACGCATATTACGCGGGGACAACCTCCTACGTGCAAGCCTTGAGAGCCGCGGCAAAAGATGGCGTTGACGTCCGCCTTCTTGTGCCTAACGCGACCGACATACCGATGCTCCGGCCCTTATCGAGAGCGGGCTATCGGTCGCTCCTGGAAGCGGGGGTGCGGGTGTTTGAATGGAATGGTCCGATGATGCACGCCAAGACAGCAGTTGCCGACGAGCACTGGGCGCGAGTGGGCTCGACCAACTTGAACGTCGCGAGTTGGTTCGGCAACTGCGAGTTGGACGCGGTGGTCGAAGACGATTCGTTCGCGCGCGACATGAAAGAAATGTATCTCCAGGATTTAACCAACGCGGCGGAAATCGTACTGGACAGCAAACGGAAAGTGCGCGCATCGGGTGAGCCGTGTCAGCCGCATCACGTTTCAAGTAGCGGGCGCGGAAGTGCGGGACGTGCGGCGGCGGGAGCCATTCGCGTCGGTAACGTTATCGGCGCAGCTTTCACAAATCATCGCGTATTGGAGCCGGTCGAAGCCCGCATCATGATGACTGCCGGATCATTACTGGTGGCAATAGCAATCCTCTTCGCATTCTTTCCGCGCTTGCTGGTTTACCCGCTCGTGTTTCTCCTTGCGTGGGTCGCCATGGCGCTGCTTTACAGGGGTCACAAACTATATCGTCGAAACAAGCGGGAAACAGACGCACTGAACAAGCAAGCAATTTCGGGTAGCACCACTAAAGGGTGATCCACGTAGCGTGCGGGGTGGCTTGATCAGACGCGCGGCCAGACAAAGATGCGGCGCGATGTGCGCAGGGAGGAGCGGAGGGATGTGGAGCGATGACGGCGGGTATGTCTCGCGTGAGCGGCTGATTGATCTGCTCGGGCCGGCCGCGGCGGCGCGCGTAGTCGACGTGTTCGGCGGCGCACGGATTACGTGCCGGAGCCCGACGCGGAAAGCTTCGGACCGGTCGCGCGCAAGCTCGGCGAGGATATCGCGCGCGCGCTATGCCGCGAGTTCGGCGGGATGCGGGCGACTTTCCCGCAGCGCCTGGTGGCGACGCGCGAGTGTATCCTCAAACTGCGCCAAGACGCGATCACGCTGGCTGAGATCGCACGGCGCCTCGGATGCACGGAGCGCCACGTCCATTACGTGCTGGCGCGAGAGCGCGTCTAGACGTAAAAGGATGCCATGATGCTCATGATGCTGCACGTCCTGCACTGGTTCTTCAAATGGTTCATGACGGTGATTGCGATCTGCGCCTTTATCAATATGTGTAAGACCGTCAATCGGCCGCTCGCCACACGCTCGGTCCTCAGGGGCGGGCGGCGCATCAGAAAGACCACGGTCGATAACGTCCTCGACGGCACCGGCGCGGTTGCGGGCTTTGCAATGCTCGCGTCGATCGCGGTACTGCTGTGGGCGACGTCATAAGCACGCCTTATGGCCGCACTGTCGCGCTGCCGAATCGCGGCAGCGGTCAAGCGGCAGCCTCGTATCGGCAAATCTTTCAGCAATTCAGCGGACTTTTCGGCTCAGATTGGGCGCAAATCGTGTGCGAAGAATGGTTTGATCATTTTTCCACTACGGCGTGACTACGCGTAACATGGCGCACAATAGCCACCCAATTAAATCAGTCCGCGCGTGATCGCGGTTTGGCGGTTACGTCGGTCGGTCAGGAGCGAAAGTTGTCGTCAGATCAAGGATAATGCCGGAAAGCCCCAGACCAGTCCCACCCGATCCCGCGTGATCAAACCATCCCGCGTGTCACGACCCCAAAACCCGAAAAGCGTCAGTGATGGGGCGCGGCCTCGCCCATACCGGGGAAACCCTTGAATTTGGCGGAGAGGGAGGGATTCGAACCCTCGGTACCGGTTACCCAGTACGCCAGATTAGCAATCTGGTGCCTTCGACCACTCGGCCACCTCTCCGCTCTCAACACAGCCTGTACCGCCTCCGCTAGGACTACGGAGCCTCCGCTGTCCATGCGCCTCGCCGCCGTTGCCGGCGTGCCAGACAATCCGGTTCAGCTATTCTTGAACCAATGCGAAGCGAGCTTCAAGGCGGGCCTTCCGCCTCGCTTCGCGGCACGCGCCGATCAATACACCTAATGCGAACGGCGCTGGCTTCGTGGACGGCAGACTGGTTCGGAAAGGCAGCTTGAAGAATGCGCCGCTCGCGGTCAAGGGGGCATCCTTGCGGCACTGATTAACGAATAATCTACCCAGCGATTTCCTCAATTGCTCGTCTTCCCGTACGCCGCCAATCCATCATGCGGGATACCTTCGGTGCGCACGGGGGAACCGCCGTCCATCTGCTCGAGACTGACGCGGTGGTGCTCGCCGGCGTGCGCTTTCTCGGTACCACCTTGTGAACGGATTACCTGTTGTTTGGCGCCACGCTCCGGCCCGCGATGATGTACCATGCGGCGCGCCTGTTGAACGACCATCGCCTAATCAACCAGCCCGACGGCTTCACGCCGGAGGACGCCCTCGCACGGCATGTGGCTGCGCGTGAGTGGTTGTTGGCGGAGTTGGCGAAAAAATCCGATCTTGCCACTGTGGTGGTCACCCATCACGCACCATCACTCGAAGGCGTTCATCCGAAATATCGTGACGACAATGTCGCGTGCGCTTTCGCCTCCGACCTCGAAGATGTAATCGAAGCTTACTGGCCCGCGCTCTGGATTCATGGCCACACCCATCATTGCGCCGACTACATGATCGCGCATACCAGAGTGCTCGCGAATCAGCTCGGCTATCCACATGAGCGCGCGAGCGGCAAATTCGATCCGTCATTAGTGGTCGATCCGTGCGCCGGGCCGGGGCCTATGACGATACGGCCGGTGATCGCGCCGCTGGCGCCAGTGGCGCTGGAGCGGAGCGACCAGCGCACCGGCGATGATATTTACCTGGTCGAAGATCGCGAGGCGCTCGAATTAGTGCGGCACCACTTCAAACTCGATCGTTTGGTCTGCAGCGTATGCCGCGATCGGCAACGAGCCGTAATCGGCGTGCTCACGGGCAGCGGCCGTCTCACCGATGATGCGTTCCTGCCGATGCCATACTGTGCCGAGTGCTGGAACGCCATTCCGGAAGCGCAGCCGTAGCCGCCGGCCGCGTTCTGGCCGCGAGATTGAATACGAAAGTAGGAGATAGGGAGCGAACAGCGTTTGCTTACGCAAAGTCACTCCCCGTCCGAGAGCCGGGCCGCAAAAAGAAACGGCTGCGGCGGCGTCTGGCAGGATGCTGAAAAACTACTTTGAACCCCCAATACTCAGTAGTGATAGCATAACACATCTTGTGTCAGCTCGTCGTAGCACGTCTCAAAAGCGAGTCGAGATCCCTTTTTCAGCATCCTGCTAGGCCTTGAGGTTTTGATCGAACAATTTGAGCGCGCGTCCCCACGCGTCGTTGGCGTCCTTGGCGCTATGCACGTCCGGACGCGTATCGTTGAAGAAGCCGTGTTGGCAACCGGTGTAAATCCTGACCTCGCCCGCTTGATTGAGTTCCCTGAGCGCCGCAGCGAGCCGATCGACGTCCTTGCGTTGAATCCAGCCATCGTTTTCGCCGTACGCGAAGAACATCGGACAGTTGAGACTTTTGAGCTTGTCGTTAGATGGAATTTCGCCGTAAAACGGCGCCGCCGCCTTGATGTCTTTGCTCACACATGGCAGCAGCGTCGCGTAGCTGCCACCCATGCAGAACCCGATCACGCCGATCTTCGCGCCATCGGCGCCGCTTTGCTGTTTTATCCAGTCGACCGTGCTCAACAAGTCCTGGATGCCGTCGTCCATCTTGAGCCCGCCCATCAACTGACCCGCGACATTAGGGTCCTTGGTCACCTTATAGCCTTGGCGGGAATAGAGATCCGGCGCGACCGCGAAATATCCCTGTGCGGCAAAACGGCGGGCAACGTCCTTGATGTGGTCGTCGAGCCCCCACCATTCCTGCACCACGATCACGGCAGGATGCTTGCCGGCGCCGGACGAATGCGCCGTGTAGGCCTTCAGCGCACAAGCCTTGCCGGGAAAACTTACTTCCTGGGTTGTTACTTCCTGATTGGCCATCGTCTTGCCACCTCCGCTGGTATCGGCAATCGTCGCGGCTTGGGGCGG
>JBOHWJ010000353.1:0-3737 GCA_050736495.1 Binataceae bacterium (SeqCode)
GGGATTCCTCGCTGATTCTAAACGCACGTCGCCGACTCCTTTGCTCGCTTCGCCTAAAGCTCCGCTAGGGGCGCTCGGAATGACCACACGACAGCTTGTGCAGAGCTTCCCTGGCTGCCGCAGGCAACCCGGATGCACTGGTGATGATGCGCTGCTTGGCCGGTCTGACGCGCGCGAGCGCTGATGGCGGGATGTACTTCTCCAAAGCCGGGTTCATCACCACGCGCACCAAGGTGAGCGAAGCGACATTGGCCGAGGAACCGCTGCCCGAGGTCACGACGAAATATAATGTGGGAAATAGCGCGCGACTTGGAGAGCAGTGTCGGTGTGTTCAAAACCGCGCGCGAAGATCAGGTTGAAGCCGCACGAACCGAAATCGCGAAAGGCGTCCTCGAAATCCGCCGGTGAGGTGGTGCGCACCAGCGCGGTGCGCGTCCAGGTCTTTCTTGATCAGTTGCAGACCACCGAATGCCGCCGCATTCCAGCCGGCGTCGCTGACGGACCCGGTGTCAACAGCGCGACGCGAAATGCGGCGGTGTCCACGCGCGCAGTTGTCGAGTTACCTCGCGTACAGGCCAAAACCGTAATAATGGCGCAGGGAGCGGATATCGCCATAGTGATGAGCTTGCTGCCGATGAGGTGATAAGAATCATCTCCGGATGCGTATGCCACACCGGACTCACTTTCCTAAGCTTAATTTGTTGACTTTTGCCGAACCGCCCGAATAAACCTTAACGGTAACCGTTTGGCGGGTTGAGCCGAAGGACATGTTCCTCCGGCGGGGTTGAGAGCAGAATGAATTCCGGGGAGGGGACGTTGCCGGGCGGACAGTCTCCGTTGTGGCAGATTGGACGGTCCGCATTGACGGCGATGCTGGCACTGCTCATGGCCGCCGCGTTCTCGCCATGCGCATTGGCCGGCAGCGACGTCACCTTTCCGTGCCCGACCTCGATCGAGCCCAACGTCCAGTTCTGGGTCGACGTCTTTGCCAACTACAGCGAGCGCGACTTCATTGTTCATGACCGTGATCAGGTTTGGCACGTTTACCAGGTGATGCATCTGCCGGGCGCTGGCGCCCCCGGCCGTGATGACGTTGCGGCCGTCAACTCCTATCTCAAAACCAAGTACGCGAACATGCTGAACCGGCTTGCCGGTGGCGCCAAGCCCGTCGACGTCGAAGAGCAACGCGTTGCCAACATGTTCAAGGGTCAGCCGCTTTCGGCCTACACTCTGGCGGCCGACAATCTGCGCGTGCAGCAGGGGATGCGCGAGCAGTTCCGCGACGGCCTGCTGCGCAGCCGCAATTACCGCTCCACGATGGAGCGCATCTTCCGTTCCTTTGATCTGCCGCCTGAGCTGGTCACGCTGGCCGGGGTCGAATCGGGCTTTTATAGCCGCGCGCGCTCCAGCGCCGGCGCGGTTGGTATCTGGCAGTTCACGCGCGGCACCGGGCGCGAATACATGCGTATCTCGCGCTACCATGACGACCGGCTCAATCCGATCGCGGAGACCCGTGCCGCGGCTCAACTGCTGCGCGCCAATTACGCGGAACTCGGGAGCTGGCCGCTCGCGATAACCGCGTATAACTACGGCACGGCCGGGATGGCGCAGGCGGCCGCGCAATACAACAGCGACTACAGCAAGATCATCAGGGACTACAACGGGCCGCATTTCGGTTTTGCCACCAAGAACTATTACGCCGAGTTCCTCGCCGCGCTCGAGGTCCATCAGCACGAGGACAAATACTTTCCCGCCTTGAAGTATATGGAAGCGCCGACCCCACCGCTGGTGAGAACCGCGTTGCGGCCGCGAATGGCCCGCCACACACGCCACTCTCGCGTGCATCACCGACGGCACCGGATTCATCATCATCGCGAAGTCGCGGCGGCGAAAACGCAGACGGATAACCGCTCAGACCGGCATGCGCGGGTGACGACCGTCGTCCATCATTCGGACCATCATCGCCATCGGGTAACGAGCGCGCGTGCGCGGCAACGTGAGCATCGCGGCGCAACCATGGTCGCCGACGACCAGTCGACGGGCCAGGATTCCTGATCTCTCGGCGCCAGCGCTGTCGGGGCTTTCCCCTCTTCTGCTGAGACCACCAGCCGCGTATGCGCAAGCCGGAATCGCGGACGATGGCTACTGTCGCGTCGGAACATCGGCGTATTTAACCAGCAGCTTTCCAGGATGCTTTGCCTTCCTTTCATGTTGCATGGCGCCGAATTGCACCGACTTCGGAACAACAGACGGGCAAGTGGTAAACGCCAGTGATCTGGCCGCCGGCCTTGATGTGCAAATTTCATTGCCCGCCGATGGGGAAGCGTTCACGTTTCAGGCAGTGGCGCGCGACGGCAGCATCTGGGGCAAGGACACCTTGACCTACTCGGCGGCGAATGGGGGTTGCTGGGCATGGGCGCCCGGAACCTCGAACGGCTACAGCATCGCTGTATTTGAAGGTGACCCGCATCTCGGAGGCGGAAGCAATTGCCCCGGGCCTTACATCCAGGCCTGGTCCCGGCCGGAGCTGCCCTGCTACTGGAACGGCACTCCGCTCGCCGGGACATGGACCCTTCAGATGTATGACAGCGCGAATCCGGGAACCGGCCGTACGCATACGTTCAACCTGCAGCACAATTCGAGCAGCCAGGTTGGAATCATCTCGCCCATACCGCGAAATCTGCTCGACAACGCGCTCATCGATCTGGCGGGTGATCAGAATTATACCGCCACTGATTCGAGTTGTCTCGGCCCGGTGAACGCTCATGGCAATCCGACGGCGGCATGCTTTGCTGCAGGGACGAACAGCGGAAATTCGATAAGTTGGCAACTTCAGCTACAGTACGGGACGAGCGGCTGCTACGATCAAAGCGGCAACTGCCACGGCGAGATATACGATCCTAACGGCGCGTTCCTCACCTTCACGACGGCGAGCGGCTCTCCTCAGAACCACGTTTATCAAAACGAAGGCGGTCGGCTGACCAACATAATCGCGAGCACTACCGCGAGTGATGGAAGTGCGGTGCGGGATTGCACGACTGCATACATCGAGGGCCCGGCGGGTGGAATCCCTGGGCCTGAGGCCGGAGCGGGTGACGTAATAACCCCTCTATTGGTGTCCCTATACAAAGGGAGCGCGAGCGATCCTACCGACGGCACAGCTACGCCGAACCTGATGATCGGAGTGGCGGAGCACGAGACCCAATACCGGCAATTCACGAGCCCATGGATAATCCCCCCAACTCCGATCTCTATAATTTGGACGCGACGTACGGGATCGTGGCCAAATGGCCAAACGAAAACGTTCAGACGAGCCAGACTCCGCGGGGCGAATACATCGGCCTCATGCAAGCGATGACCGACACGGATCAGCAGAATGACCCTAACGCATGGAATTGGATGACGAACGCCACCGACGGTATGAATCTATTTAGCGGGACGCCACCGGCTGAGTACCAGGACAGCAAGAACAAGATCCAGCACGCAACTGACTACGAAAACCAGATGAGAGCCGCCTACACGCCGTGTCCACCCGTGATGACTGGCAATCAGATTGAGAACATGGCGCTCGTTCTTTACGGAGGCTATAGCTCCGGCGCACTGACGATGCAGTTTTATATGCCGGTGTGTTCGTCCCCTGGAAAAGTGCTTAAAACGTACACCTGCAAGGGAGCGACCTGGCAATGGGTGGTGAACACGGGCAACCAGCGCAACAGAACTTTCTACGTTGGCAATAA
>JBOHWJ010000354.1:0-8167 GCA_050736495.1 Binataceae bacterium (SeqCode)
GCGTGACGCCGGTCGAAGGCTTCATTCGCGGCAATCATCTGCAATTCCAGGTGCCATATGGGACCCAGACGCTCTACTTTGAAGGCGAACGCAGCGGCGACGTGCTGAGCGGAACCTTCGAGGCGACACCGTCGCGCGATCGCGGCACTTGGACCACGCGTGCCCAGTAGGCGGCGCTGATTCCACACGACCACGCCGCGAACGGTGGATCTGGCCAATTGTTTACGCGCACAATATTGGTTCGTTGGCGCGGCGCGCCGCGGGTTTGACGCTTGAACGATCCGGCGCCACGCGCAATGCTGTTCCCGTAACGACCACTAGACCCTCTTATGACAGCGAACGTCTCGCGGGAAAAATTACTCTTCTACGCAGCCGCAGGCGGCTTGGGCGGATTTGCCGCCTGGGGCGCCGCTGAAACGTTTTTGGGAATCCAGTGGGTTTATGGCCGTGACTTCGTCTTCGGCGCAATCATAGGGCTCTTTATCGGCGCGTTTCTCGCCTCGATCGAAGCGCTCAGCGTGGGCCAATGGGCCCAAGCGCTGCGTGGCATCGGATGGGGCGCGGTAATTGGAGTTATCGGCGGCGGACTCGGCTTGCTCATCGGCGAGGCGTTGTTCGACGTGCTGCACGGTCTCACCGGCCGTATCATCGGATGGGCGGTGCTGGGGTTGGTGGTCGGCTACGGCGTCGGCTGGGCGACACGCTCGGCCGCCCGCCAGCGCAACGGTGCGCTGGGCGGCATTATTGGCGGCGCCATTGGCGGGCTGGTCTACCAGGTGGTGACAATGACCGTCCCACAAGCGGCTGGCCGCGCGATCGCAATTATCGTGCTCGGCGCGCTCATCGGCTTCTTCATCGGACTCGTGGGCGAATTGCTCAAACGCGGATGGCTGATGGTCGTGCGCAGCGCCAGCCGCAACGCCCGCGAAGGCCGCGAATATCCGCTGATCAAGCCGGTGACGATTATCGGCCGTGCCGAAGAGAGCGACATCGGTCTGTTTGGTGATCAGGGCGTGCTCGGCCACCACGCGATAATTCGTCACGAGGGCAAGAACTTTCTGCTGAGCCCCACCGGGGGTGGACAAGTGTTGGTCAACCGCCAGCCGGTCGATGGGCGTTATACCCTGAAAAGTGGTGACCGCGTCGAGATCGGCGGCACGCTTTTTTTGTTCCGTGAGCGCGCTCAGGCAGCGCATATCTGAACACGGCGGCCGGCGCGCGAGCTCCATGATGGGGCTCGCGGTGCTATGCGCGGCGCTATGCTTAAGCGGATGTTCGCCGGCCAGTGAGCAGACCTTCATGAAGCCGGTCTCCATCGAAACCGTGCGGTTCTTCCCGTTCCAGGTAAAGGGGTTCGAAAACACCTACCCCAAGCGCCGTATTCTGGTGCTGATGCCGGTCGATGCGCGCGACTTCAAGGACATTGCCGGCGTTGGCCACGAGCCCTATCAGGGCAACCCTGCTATCGGCGTTGTGCTTGGCCAGACCGGCAAAATTGATCAGCGGCTCTATGGCCCCCAACTCGTGCCGCTGACGCAGCGGGCAATTGCCGAGTCGGCCAGAGAAGCGGGGATGGTCGTCTCAACCTCGGCTGATGCGCTCGACCAGGCGCTGCGGACGCACGTGGCCGACTACGTGCTCACCAGCAGAATCACACACTTCTGGGTGAACAAGCACTGCGGGCCCGACATTCCGGCCGGCTCGACATGGTTTACTGGCGCCGACGTTGCGCTCGAAGTGGCGGTCTACAAGCCGCCGTTCAACGTGCCATTCTGGCAGGGCGACAGTGCTTCCGCTTATAATGATCCGCCGTTGCCGGCGGCGGGTGCGAGCCCGGAGGATGAGACCGAGATCTACGACCAGCCGGGGCAGGTGCTGTCGGTGGCGCTCACACGCGCGGCCGCAGGTATTTTCAAACGTGACAGCCTGCATACGCTGATTGTGGAAGATTCGACGACACACGCGGCCAAGCCCTAACGCATCTCGGCAGCCTGTATTGCCGCACGCTGAGCAGGCGCGCCCGGCACGCATCGAGACGAGGTGTAAAATGGCTGCGCGCGCACTTTGCAACAGGCCGAACCGGCGCGGGCGCGATCGCGGGGCGCCGCAAGTATCCCTTTCGCCAGCTTTTGAGTTCCGTTAGCCTAGTTCTATTCCGTAAGAACTTGCCGCCGCTGGTGTGCCTCGCAGCACTGCTCCAATGCGCACGGCGATGGCTTCAATGAATCAAATAAGAAGCGGGCGGAACCGCGCAGGAATCCATGGCAGACAAAACTCAGCAGAACGCCACCGCTAACCATCACGCGATTCCGACTCTTCATCCGCCGGTCGCCGACGTTCAATGTATTCTCGTGATCTTCGGCGGCGCGGGCGATTTAAGCCATAAGAAGTTGTTGCCTGCGCTTTACAACCTGTTGATTGATAACCAGTTGCCCGCGCATTGTGCGATCGTCGCCTTCTCACAGGAGGATCTCGACGACGAGAGCTATCGCAAGTTCGCGCACGACGGCGTCGGGAGGTTCTCCCGCCAGCCGCTCGCCGATGAGCATTGGGGGAAATTCGCGCCGCTGCTCCATTTCGTTCGCGGCAACTTTGACGACGAGGGTGACTATCGGAAGCTCGACGAGCGGCTCAAGCAGATTGACCAGGAGGCTGGTACCGGCGGCAATCGCGTCTTTTACCTTGCCATCCCACCGCGCTTCGTCGACGCTTGTTCAAGCGCGCTCAGCTCCAGCGGGATGGTGCGCAAGAGCGACGGCACCCGGCAGTTCACCCGGGTCGTGGTCGAAAAGCCAATCGGCCGCGACCTCGCCAGCGCGATGGAAATAAACTCCCAGCTCGCCCGCCATTTCGAAGAGGATCAAATCTTCCGCATCGACCATTACCTGGGCAAGGAAACGGTCGAGAACCTGATGGTGTTGCGGTTTGGCAATGCGATTTTCGAACACCTGTGGACCTCGCGCTTTGTCGATCACGTGCAAATCACCGTTGCGGAGCAAGAGGGTGTCGGCACTCGCGCCGCCTACTATGAGCAGGCCGGGGCGCTGCGCGACATGGTACAGAGCCACATCCTGCAGGTGCTATGCATGATCGCGATGGAACCGCCGCGCTCGACCGAACCCAACGCTATCCGCGACGCCAAGCTTGACGTGCTGCGCGCGCTGCGTCCGATGGAGCAGGCCGACGTCGCGCGTTGGGTGGTGCGTGGGCAGTACGAAGAGGGGCTGGTCGCTGGCGAGAAGGCCATCGCCTACCGCGCCGAGGAAAATATCCCCGCGGATTCGATGACTGAGACCTTCGTCGCGCTCAAATGCTATGTCGAGAACTGGCGTTGGGCTGGCGTGCCGTTCTATCTGCGCACTGGCAAGCGTCTGCCCAAGCGTGCGAGCGAGATTGCGATCTATTTCAAGTCGGTTCCACGTATCCTCTACAACCTCCGCCCGGCGCCACCGCTTGCACCCAACGTACTTTCGATCCGGATTCAGCCGGATGAAGGGCTGTCGCTGAATATCATATCGAAGTTGCCCGGTGCGACCCTGCATTTGACCCCGGTCAAGGTCGACTTCCACTACGCGGTGGCCTCGCCGGAAGCGTATGAAACCCTGTTGCGCGATGTCATTGTCGGCGACCAGACGCTCTTCATGCGGCGCGATACCATCGAGGCGGCGTGGCGCTTCGTGCAGAATATTCTCAACGCCTGGCGGGACGGAGCAACAGAGCTGTGTTTTTACCGTGCCGGCACCTGGGGGCCGACCGAGGCGGCCGTGATGATCGCCAAGGATGGCCGCACCTGGCGCTCGCTGTGAGAGGCGCGGACACGTTGCGCACAGTGCCGGCGCGGTGTGGGAAAAAGGCATTTCAGCGGGACGCGTCCGGCACCTCGTTCGGCACCTCGTTCGGCGTCGGCGCTTGGTTGCGCCTCGCATATGAGAGTTGACGCGATGACCGCAGTGATTCTGGCCGGCGATGTCGGCGGCACCAAGACTCATCTGGGACTCTACCGCGTGGACGGGAATGAGCTTGCGCCGCTGCGCGACCAACTCTACGTCACGCGCGATTATCCGAGCTTGCAGGCGGTAGTGGCGGATTTTCTCAAGGGTGCGAGCGCCATTAAGGCGGCCTGTTTCGGTGTACCCGGTCCGGTCGTCGACGGCGTAAGCCAGGCGACCAACGTGACGTGGGATATGCGCGAAGCGGAGATTGCCGCCGCGATCAAGGGCACACCGGCGACGCGGCTTATCAACGATCTTCAGGCCACCGCTTACGGGGTGCTGCGCCTCGACGATTCACAATTCGCCGTGCTCCAGCGCGGTGAGAAGCGTGGCGTGGGCGAAAATATGGCCGTAGTCGCGGCAGGCACCGGCCTCGGCGAGGCGGCGCTCATTGCGATGCCCGGCGGTGGCTACCATGCGATCGCTTCGGAGGGCGGCCATTGCGACTTCGCGCCGCGTGGCCGTGAGCAGGAGCGATTGCTCGAGTTTCTCGGGCGCGAATTCGATCATGTGAGCTTTGAACGCGTGCTGTCAGGCCCCGGCCTGCACAACATCTATCGTTTTCTGTTGGCGCAGCAGCCGGACGGCGAACCGGAATGGCTCACGCAGCGGATGCTCAGCGAGGATCCCTCGGCGCTGATAAGCGCAGCCGCGCTGCAGGGCCGCGACCCGCGCTGCGTGCACGCGCTTGAGATCTTCGTGGCCATTTACGGCGCCGAAGCCGCTAACGTAATGCTGAAGGTGCTGGCTTTGGGCGGCGTCTACCTGGGCGGCGGCATCGCTCCGAAGATTTTGCCATTTTTGGAGCGCGGTGGCTTCGTCAGCGCCTTCGTCAACAAGGGGCGGTTCAAGGATTTGCTGCAGAAGATTGAGATACGCGTCTCGCTCAACGAGGCAGCGGCGCTGCTTGGCGCGGCGCATATCGCGGCGTCGATACTTTGATAATCTGACTTTCATTCCCCGCGAAGCGGTTCTGTCCGCGCGGGCCATGCAGGAGTCTTATATCGTTATGATGACCAAGCGAGTCAGGGAAATTCTCGGCTATTATGATTCCGAAAACGCGGGTGTGCGCACCAATCTTGCGCGCTTCCTCAACCATGGCCGGCTCGCGGGGACCGGCAGATTGGTGATCCTGCCGGTGGACCAGGGCTTTGAGCATGGCCCGGGGCGCAGCTTCGCGCCCAATCCGCCGGCCTACAATCCGCTCTATCATTTCCAGCTTGCGATCGACGCCGGATGCAACGCCTACGCCGCGCCGCTCGGATTTCTTGAGGCCGGAGTGACCGAGTTCGTGGGCGAAATACCGCTCATTTTGAAACTCAACAACCATGACATTCTGCTCGACGAGCGCGACCCGATTCCATCCGTGACCGGCAGCGTCAAGGACGCGCTGCGGCTGGGATGCGCCGCCGTCGGCTTCACGATTTACCCGGGCGCGTCGGGGCGGCGCGAGGTGTATCAGCAGTTGCAGGAAATTGCGCAGGAGGCGAAGGCGCACGGCCTGGCGGTCGTCGTATGGTCGTATCCGCGCGGCTCGGGCATCAGCAAGCAAGGCGAGACCGCGATCGACGTGGTCGCATACGCCGCGCAAATCGCGGCGCAACTCGGCGCCAATATTATCAAGGTCAAGTTCCCGACCTCGTATATCGAGCAGCAAGAAGCCAAGAAGGTGTACGAATCCGAGCGCGTGCCGCTCGAACCGGGCTCCGCGCGCGTACGTCACGTGGTGCAGAGCTGTTTCGACGGCCGCCGCATCGTCATTTTCTCCGGTGGACCGCGTGAAGGTGACGCGGCGCTGCTCGAAGAGGTGGCCGCGATTCGCCAGGGTGGTGGTTTCGGCTCGATCATCGGACGCAACTCCTTTCAGCGTTCGCATGACGACGCGATCACGTTGCTGCACAAGGTGATGGACATTTACGCCGGCTGACGCTGCCGCTCGTTTGGCTCCTTCGCCCGTTGAGATTCCCGCGCTCCCAATGCCGGAGGGCGCGGACGCGGGTGGTGTTGCCAACGAACCGTACAGCCCGGCGAAGACGAGCGGGAAGGGAGTTCGCCGCCCTACGCAAGATTCGCCGCGGCGAAAAGTGCGGCCGGAAGCTCGCCCATAAAACGGCTTGCTTGGCGGCGCGTTTACCCGCCGCCGCTATCTGCGCTAAGGAAGACTAGGCATCGGGCGGTCCGCGTATCGGCGCGATGACGACGGCGTATTCGCGCCGGCGTCTCCGCACAATGATGGGAGCGGTGGGGACCTCGGCCGGCACGCGCACGTATTGGCCGCGCCGCCATGGCGATGCCATAGAGGGAGGCTTATGAAATTCGACGAATATCAATATCTACTCTTCGAACGGCATGAGGACGGCGTTCTGCTCATCACCATCAACCGTCCTGACGTACTCAACGCCACCAACGCCCGTCTGCATTGGGAACTGGGCCAGGTCTGGAAGGACGTTGACGACGACCCCGAAACCAACGTCGCCATCATCACCGGCAAGGGCCGCGCATTCTCGGCTGGCGGCGACCTCGACATGATCGAGGCGATGAAAGGCAATCACGCCAATATATCGCAGGCATGGCGCGAGGCCGGCGACATCGTCTACAATATGGTCAACTGTAATAAGCCGATCATCTCGGCAATAAACGGCGTCGCCGTTGGCGCCGGTCTCGCAGTTGCCTTCCTCGCCGACATTACGATTGCCTCCGAGAACATACGCATCACCGACGGCCATCTGCGGCTCGGCGTCGCGGCGGGCGACCACGCGGTGATCATCTGGCCGCTACTGTGCGGGATGGCGAAAGCCAAATACTACCTCATGACCGCCGATTTCATCGACGGCAAGGAGGCCGAACGCATCGGACTCGTGAGTTTGTGCGTGCCGTCCGGCCAATTGATGGACAAGGCCTTCGAGGTCGCACGCAAGCTTGCACGCGGACCGCAACAGGCGGTGCGCTTCACCAAGCGCGCGCTCAATAACTGGCTGAAGATGTTCGGTCCGGCCTTCGACGCTTCGCTGGCGATGGAGATGCTCGGGTTCTTCAGCGCCGATGTCGCCGAAGGGGTGAGCGCGGTCAAAGAGAAGCGCCAGCCCGTCTTTCCGCATCTGAAGAAGTAGTGGCCGTCGATGCGGGCATGTGTATTCAAGGCGCCCGGCGCGCCGCTGGACTTGACCGAACTTCCCAATCCCAAGGCGGGACCAGGCGAACTTGTCGTCCGCGTGCGTGATTGTGGTATTTGCGGCTCCGACCTCCACGTCGCGGGCAATAGCGGCCGCGCGAAGATGCCGCCCGGCACCATCATGGGTCATGAGTTCGCCGGCACCGTCGAGGAAATAGGTGCGGGCGTGGACGGCTTCGCAGCCGGTGACGCGGTCGTGGTGATGTCGTATCTTGCTTGCGGCGAGTGCGAATGGTGCCGCACCGGGCAGGCGGTGCGATGCGCGACGATGCGCCCGGTCGGTTTCGGCGAAGTTCCTGGCGCTTACGCCGAATTGATGAAGACGCGGCCGGGCAGCGTGTTCAAAATGCCATCCGGAATGAGCTTCCGCGCCGGTGCGACGGTCGAACCGCTGGTGGTCGGCCTGCACGGAATCCGCCGCGCACGTTTGCAGGCTGGCGAAACCTGCGTCGTGATGGGCGCGGGACCGATCGGCCTCGTCACGCTCCTATGGGCGCGATTCGCCGGCGCGCGCACCATCGTAGTTTCCGAACTGATGATGCAGCGGCGCGAAATGGCGCTTAAGCTGGGTGCCGACGCCACCGTCGATCCACGTATGCATAATCCGGCGGCCGCGATGGCGCATATCAGCGGCGCCGGTCCGGACATTGTTTTCGAATGTATCGGCGAGCCCGGCACGCTCGCCCAGGCGATTACCTATGCGCCGCGCGGAGGGCGCGTATGCGTGCTCGGCGTTTCGATGCAGGACGACGGCTTTCCGCCGGGTATCGCAATGCCCAAGGAACTCGACGTGCACTTCAGTCTTGGTCTGGAACCGGGCGAAGTCGAAACGGCGATCGCGGTTCTCGCCTCCGGCCGGATTTCAACCGAGCCAATGATTACCCATACGGTAACTATGGATGACCTGCCACGCGCCTTCGCGGCGCTGTCGCGGCCAACCAATCAGACCAAAGTGATGTTGGAGTTTTGATGCGCGCTTGATCCCACTTACGCCCTTCCGCGA
>JBOHWJ010000355.1:0-5962 GCA_050736495.1 Binataceae bacterium (SeqCode)
GCTTTACCCCGGGATGTATGCGAAGGTGACGCTTCAACTCGAGCGCCATGCCGGAGTGCTCAAACTGCCGGACCAGTCAATCAATGCCGCCGCGGATGGGAATTTCGTTTTCGTAGTCAGAAACGGACGCCTCGATCGCGTGCGCGTCACCACCGGCATCAACAACGGCCGCACCGTCGAGATCGCTTCGGGCTTGAGCCGCGACGATCAAGTGGTTGAAACCTACAGCCCGGCGCTCACCGCGGGCGAGCGGGTTCGTCCCGTAATCCCGCAGGCGTTGACGCGCAACGGCGGCGCCAGCACGGTTACGGCTAACCTGGCCCAACGATGAAAGCGCTGACGCTGCTGGTCCATCCCAGGCGTATGCTCGCGGCGGCGCCCATCGTTCCGGTGCTTTTCGCGATGCTTGTCATGACGGCGTTTCCCGCTGCCGCAACGCCCCTCATCAAAACCGGCGAGCGCCTGAGCCTTCGCCGCGCTATTGCAATCACTCTCGCAAATCATCCCGCCCGCGTCGCCGCACAATTCCAAGCTGGCGCCGCCGCACAACGCGTCGGCGAGGCGCGCTCACGCCTGCTGCCGCAAATTTTCGGCGCCGCGCAATACCTGCGCACCACCGACAACGCGATCGGCGATACCAGTTATCTGAATCCGGGGTTTATTTCACGCTTCCCCGGAAGCGATCACGACGCCCCGCAGGACATCGGACAGTCGCCCTCGACCGGCAACAACTACCTGCTCGGAGTCGGCGCCTATCAGTACCTGCTCGATTTCGGACGCGCCCACGGCTACGTCGCCCAGCGCAGCGATGAGGCGGCGGCGGCGGCCGCGCGGACGCAACTGGTCGAGCTCGGCCTCATCTTCGGCACCACCAAAAGTTACTACGGCATTCTGGCCGCACGGGAGACGGTCAGGGTTTATCAAAAGGCGGTGTCGGAACGCGGCCAGCAGTTGCTCGAAGCTCGGGTCAAGGCCAAAACCGGACTGGCCTCCGAACTCGACGTCTATAGTGAGCAGGCCGCACTCGCTCGCGCTCAATTACACCTGCTTGACGCGCGCGACAATCTCGCCAAGGCACTCGTCGCGCTGAACGTCGCGATGGGCCTTGGCGACGGCGTGCCAAGCTACAGCGTGGCCGCGCCGCCGGACCCGCCTGCCGCCAGCGGATCGGCAAAGCAGTCTATTCGAGCGGCGTTCATCATGCGACCCGATCTGCGCATCTTTACCGACGAAGCGCGCGCCGCCGGTGCGAAAGTAACTGAGTATCGCAGTGACTATTTTCCCACCGTCAATGCCGTCGCCGGCTACAGCGCCATGGGGACTGGATTGCCCGCCGCCAATAATTTCGGCGCCGGTATCGTTATCACCTGGCCTATCTTCAACGGCCTGCTGACCCGTCACCAGGTCGAAGAGGCGAAGCTGCGGGAAAATGCGCTGCGCGAATCGATCAAAGGGCTCCGCCAACAGATATATTTCCAAGTCGAGAGCGCCTTCCTCGATCGGCAGACCGCGGTCAAGCGGATCGAGCGGGCGCGAGTGGCGCTCGCCGCCTCGCATGTCGAATTGGAGCTTGCGGAAAAGCGCTACGCCGTGGGTCTCGGCAATATCGTCGAGCTGACGCAGGCGCAACGCGAATATGTCGATGACGACACCGCCTACGTCGAAGCGCGCTATGACTATGCCGTTGCCCGAGCGGCGCTGAAGGCGGCCACCGGTCAATCCATATCCCGGCTATAAACGCGCGGGCGAGGCGGCTGGAACGCGCGCGGCGCAACCCATATAAGAAGGTGCATCGGAGAACCATCTTTGGCGCCTTTGTGACCTTCGTGGCGATTGCGGTCGCGGCATGCTCGCTGCAGGAGAGCCCGAATGAGCGCGCGCAGCGCCTCGAACCGATACTGGCGGGGGCGAGCTTTCACATGCATCTGGCCGATAGGCCCGTCAAACTGGATAGCCTCAAGAGCATGACTCCACTCAAAATGCGCTACTACGTATCCAACGACAAACTACATTACTGGTTCGCCGACCCGGTGGTATGCCAATGCGTTTATATCGGAAGGGAAGAGAATTATCAGGATTACGAGCGGCTCAAGCTGCGGCAGCAGATGGTCCAGCGCCAGGAACGTGCCGCCGCGATGAATCAGGAAGCCACCGAGCAGGAGCAGATGAACTTCGCAATGTGGCCGGCCGATCCGTTTTTCTGTTGATCTTGCCTACGTGAAATGTCGCGGCGCGCCGCGCCCCCTTGCAAGAGAGTGGCACGCCGCGGTGTTATGCCGTTATTGTCTTCCGGCCACACGCGATTTTTCAGTCTACTTAATAGCTGAATTCCATGTTGAGAAAGATCGAGTGATTATCGCGCGGAACCACGTTCGGGATGCTCGAGCCCTTACCGGGCAGGATCAGACCGTTGAGCTTGGAACCCGGGATGTAGTTGAACTTCGCCGCTTCCGACACCGGGAACGAGAACTGATTGTGGTAGAAGAGCAGATTCTGGCTATTCAGCGCGAAGCGCAGGTACTCATTGTACTGGTAGCTGACGCCCACAATGAAGCGCTGGAAGTCCAGCGGATTGAGCGGGACGTTATCGTTCGGCATGAACCACTGGAACATACCGAAGGCGGTCAGCTTGGTGTCCGGAATATGGTAATGGCCGAACACGTCGAAGCCAATATTCCGTGTGCGGCCGTTGCCCAGCAACGCACTGGTGAGCGCGGTGAACGGCCCGAACGAGTTGCGCGGATCGTAGCAGGGCGTTGCCGCGCTGCAACTGCTGTTGCCGAAGAAGGAGCCGCCCCCGGTGAACGGCGTGCCGGTCGGGGTGCCGAAAGCATCGGCCGGTCCGCTGCTCGAATACAGGTTGCCGGAGCTAAAGGCGTTATTGCCGTAATCGAACTCACCCGCCAGCCCCCATTGCTCGGCGGTATAGTGCAGCAACGCCGCGATTCTCGTGATATGCGCGTTGGCGCCCTTCAATGGGGTCGAGATATCCACGGTGTCGGGTGTGGTATTGCCATAGCCGTAATTATAGAAACCGGTCAGGCCCAGACCCTGGAAGCGCCAGTTCGCGCCGAACGGATAGACCGTCAAACGCGCCATCACCTGCTTGGTGTCGGTCTGTTCGAAGGCGTGGAAACTCGCGTTGGTAAAAACACCGGCGCCATACTCGAGATAGGTCTTCTCGCCGCCGAATAGCCTGACCGGACCCTCGAATTCGATACCGGTCTGGGTCGACGATAGACTCAGATAGTTCCACGGCGTCAAGTTGACGTAGCGAAACCCGTAAAGGTCTTCTTCCCACGCAACCAGCGGATTGGCGGTTTCACCCAACGAGATGGTGCCCCCCTTGAGGGCCGGCACAGCGTTCCACAAACCCGCGTATTGCAGGTACGCATACTTCATGCGCACCCCGAGGTTGCCGTCGAGGTTGCTGCCGAAGCCGCTGACCTTGCCGATATGATCATTGGACGAGCCGATGGTCTTGTACATATTCGGCGTGAGCCTGAGTGTCCAATCCTCGGTCGGGAAAAAATAGAAATTCAGGTATGTGCGCGTGATATCGAACGAATTGTAATTGTCATTACCGGGGCCTGGTGCGGTAAGCTGAGTCAGCTCCTGCGGGCCGAAGCCGGTATGAGTATAAAAGCGGTAGTCACCATAGAAAAGCGTACCGATTCTGAACTTGTCCTGGAAATTGTCTATATAATCGCGCCACGCCGGCCGCATCTCGGCGACCTGCTGTGCGAGGACCGCGTTATCGGCCTGGAGCCGGGATTTGGTCTGCGCCTCCTGCGCCTGCGTCCTGGCCTCGACCTTCTGCTCGACCTGCTTTTCGATTGCCGCGGTATCGGCTCCCGGAATCGTCATCAGCACGCGGTCGCGGCCGGGCTTGATGAAGACCTGGCCGGTGGTGCGATCGACCCATAACCGTACCGAACCCGGGGACGGCGGCTCCTGTGCCATCAGCGGACACGCCGCACCCGCTAATATCGTGCAGGCGAGCACGGCCATCGCTAATTTGAGTATGCCTATCATCGAATCTCCTCCCGTGGCCGCCCTGGCCGGGACACACTTCCAGCGTCGCGCTGTTCGGCCTTGGAACGCGTCGTGAAAGTTTCCCGGTTATTGCCGGAGCGGCGCGCCATGATCGTGAGATATCGGCGCGAGTTTATTTTACAGCGACGCTATCCGGTGTTTTGCCTTGGTTCTCTCTCAGCTTGGCAAGCTGAAAGGTCGTATACACTTTACCGTTGCAAACGTATTTGCTCGGCGAGGAAATACTCACAACTCCACAGTTTTCCACACGAGGATCATTTGGATTATTCGAGGCGGCACTCAGAAACGGATTCGCCATCGAACTCGAAAGCGTACAGCCGGCCAACATCGCCATGGAACCGGCGAGTACTGCCACCGCGCCAAGCCGCATCTCCCTGCTGATTCGCTTACCCATTATTCGAATACCTCGTCATCCGCCGTCATTTAGCTGGAACGCTGATTTCGGTGATTTGCGCCAGTTCCTTGTCTACCACCGCCTTGGGGAGCGGCGCATAGTACAGGCTTGCCGCATCCTTTTGCCCTTCGGTGAGCGCCCATTTGAGGAACTTTACGATCGCCTCGCCCTTGGCGTGGTCGCTCTGTTGCTTGTAAACCAACAGCCAGGTGAAGGATGAAATGGGGTAGGCATCCGCGCCTCGCGCATTTGTGATCGAAACGCGGAAATCGGCCGGCATGTTGGCTGCCGCGCCCGCGGCTGCCGCCGTCACGCTGGCGAGACTCGCTTTTACCCACTTGCCGTCATGATTGGTGATTTCGGCGAACGGGATCTTGTTGGCGAGCGCATAGGTCAATTCGACGTAGCCCATGGCGCCGGGTGTTTGCTGAACCACTCCGGTCACGCCCTCGCTGCCCTTGCCGCCAAGACCCACGGGCCATTTGAGCGAGGTGCCTCTGCCCACCACCTTCAGCCATTCCGGACTCACCTTGGCGAGGTAGTCAGAGAATATGAACGTCGTGCCGCTACCCTCGGAACGATGGACGGTCAAAATGGCCTCGTTCGGCAGGTCCGCGCCTGGATTCAACTTGGCGATCGCGGGATCGTTCCACTTGGTCACTTTGCCCAGGTAGATATCCACAATTAGCGGACCGGTGAGGCGGAGCTGATGAGTTTTGAGCTGGGGCAGATTGTACATCAGCACGACCGCGCCCATGACCGAGGGAAAGTGCAGCACCGCGCCGGGCATCGCCTGCTCTTGCGGGCTGGTCAAGGGCGCGTCGCTGGCGCCGACAGCGACCGTGCGGTTGCGCAGCATCATGATGCCGCCGCCGCTTCCTATCGATTGGTAATTGAAATGTATGTTCGGATTGAGCTTGGCGTATTCGTCGAACCACTTCGAATAGATCGGATAGCCGAAGGTTGAGCCAGCCGCGTTGATTAGCAACTGGCTATGGGCCGAATCGACACCCATGAACAGAACCAGCACTACGGTCGCGGCCTGCAACAGTCTCGAAAGATTTCTCATCCATCCTCCCTCCCTGCGCTTTGGGTCGACTGGAAATATAGCGCGTGGGAACCGCAATTTACCGTGCGCAGGTTACGGACCGGTTACGCTTGAATTGCCCCGCTTTGAATTCGTACGAATAAGAGCGCACTGGACGTCATTTGCGTGGAAAAACAGGCGCCGTAACGTGTTTGCGGATCTGAGCCGCATTGGAGGCCGCCTCCCGGCGCCGCGGAATTCCCTTGCTTTCACCGCCATGCTCGACGAAAATCCGAATAAAATCGGCCGAATGGCGGGCGCAAAGGGCGTATCCGCAAAGTTCTCCGGCCGCCTCCTTCGAACCCGCTAACGCTCGGGACGGTAGGTGTAATGAACAAGGCCTTGGACGGTATCAACGTCCTTGAGTTCAACTCCAATGCGGCTGCGGCGTATGCCGCGATGCTGCTCGCCGAGCAGGGTGCCCG
>JBOHWJ010000356.1:0-2389 GCA_050736495.1 Binataceae bacterium (SeqCode)
ATCCTGACGAGCCGGGCATCACGCCGTGAAATGGGCGTCCATAAGCCACTGCGGCGATCCTCTGGGGGGATTGCCGCGGCGGCTGAGGCGTCAATTGTCTTTCGCGGTCGTGAGCGTGCTCAGGATGGGATTCTGGCGTGAACGATGCGACGAGAGACCATAGCGCGCAATCATGCGGTAGACCGTGTAGCGCGATACGCCGAGCAATTGCGCTGCGCGATGGCAGTTTCCCTGCGCCTCGCGCAGTGCGCGGATAAGCGCGCCCTTGGAGGCCTTGTTGATCACTTCGTCGAGCGACAGTAGGCTGTGGCCGTTGCTCTCGCTCTCGCGTTCCTCCACCGGCATATCGTCGTTCCAATCGCCCATCGCGACGATGTCGCCTTGCCAGAGGTAGTCGGGAAGATCGGCGACACATATCCGATCGTCATCGGAGAGCATGACGGCGCTTTGGACGGCGTGGGCGAATTCGCGGACGTTGCCGGGCCAGTCGTAGGTTTTGAGGGCGTTGAGGGCGCGGCGCGAGAGGAAGCGGAGTTGTTTGCCGAACAGGCGGTTGTAATGTTCGATGAAATGGGCGGCCAGCGCCTCGATGGCGTCGCGTCGTTCGCGCAGCGGCGGAATCAGGACCCCGGTCGCGCTCAGCCGATAGTAGAGGTCGTCGCGAAACTGCGCGGCCTTGACCATCGCGCGCAAGTCACGGTTGGTCGCCGCGATCAGGCGGATGTCGACCTTGTAGCTTTGCGCCGAACCCACCGGCTGCACTTCATGGGTTTCCACCGCGCGCAACAGCTTGGGCTGCAAGCGCAGCGGCAACTCGCCGATTTCGTCGAGAAACAGGGTGCCGCCGTTGGCCGAACGAAAATAGCCGAGCGAGTCCTCGCGCGCGTCGGTGAACGCGCCGCGCACATGCCCGAACAATTGCGACTCGGCCAGCGATTCGACCAGGTTGGAACAGTTGAAAGTTACGAACGGTCCCTTCGGCACCGGTCCCAGCGTATGTAGCGCGCGCGCCACCAATTCTTTGCCGGTCCCTGATTCGCCGTGGATCAATACCGTCGCCTTGTATGGCCCCAAACGGCCGATGGTCTTCAGCACCTTGCGCATCGCTGCCGATCGCACCACCATCCCCCCCACGTGCTCACAGCCCACAGTGAGCTGATCGAGCGGCGTCCACTCGTCTTCATGATGGCAATGAAACTGATCTTGACCGTTTGAGAGCTGTTCGTTCGAGGATTTTTGATCTGGTGTCATCGTCCAACTCTTTACGGAGTAAACATTCTGTTAGCAGAATCTAGTCTTGTTGTGATGCTGAATCAATAGATTATTGATGTCCATTTATCTTTTAACATCGTTGAAATAGCCTTGCATTGAAGATGCATGACGATAATAATCGATGGACGTTCGTGGATGTCGTCCAGCGAATTAAGGTGCCAGTCTTTGTAGATAGGCGGTTTGAGCTGGCGATAGTTTGCTAACGATGGAATAGGATGGTAACGGATTGCTGGCTTAGAACAAAATTTCGGCGATAACGCCGGTTAAAAGAGAGCGGTGATTTCGCGTATGGCGACCGGACGGGAAAGGCAGCCAGTAAACTACAGAAGTGCCTGAAGTGACGAATTCGCCAGTAATATCAGGACGTTTTTCACCTGCGGCGGAAGGGCGCAGGGACGCAAACCCGGACTTGCCTCCCGCCGCGGGAGCCTCTTTCAAGCGGCGGGTGGCAAGCGAACGGGAATTGCGCTCAGGCAGCGAGCGTTTGCGAGGCCGGCGGCGCAACTTCGCGCCACGCCTCTCTAGGGCGCGAGTAGACCGGTTTGCCACAGACCGGGAACGGATTGGTGAATTTTACAGACTGATCGCCGTCGGCGGCCTGAAATCCATGGACGCTGGCTTCGTCGACTGTGCGCCTGAGCGCCTCGCCATCAAGTACCATCGCCTGCACGTAGATTTTTCCGCCGTCGAGTGTATGAGCGTACGGCCATTGGATGGGATCGCCGACGCGCGTGAAACCCTTGTACATCCAGCTCAGATTCCAGGGCTTGAAGATGGGGTAGACGAGCAGCGCTTTGGCGTCGTTGAGGCCGGCCACAATCCAGCCCGCATGCCGAGCCAGGCGGGCGGCGCCGGGTTCGCGCGCCCACAGTTCGCCGCATTCGAAGACGGCCTCGGGCGGCAGATGGCTCAAGTCGGGTTTCGGGTAACTCTGACTAAAACTTGCGAGATCGTGCGAAACGAAACCCGCAAGCATTTCATTGGGATTAGATGCTTCATCATCGAAGAGCGCATACAACCGGCCGAAAGCCAAATGAACTTCGCCGATGACCGATCTTTTGGTCTCGGAAAATCCGGCTCCCTTCGTGACCCTGGCTTGTACCAGGTTGTGCGCAAA
>JBOHWJ010000357.1:0-1797 GCA_050736495.1 Binataceae bacterium (SeqCode)
GCCAGGATAACAAAGGTCAGCGTTTCGGCCTTGAGAGCGGTGCCGCCAATCTCGACATCGGCGGTCGGCCGGCGCACGACCGTCTGCACCGGCGGATCGTAGCGCAACATCTCCTCGACCGCCGGCGCCATCAGCGCGCGTTCGCCACGCAGCAAATCCAGTTGCGCCGGATGGCGCGCGAGTGCCAGCGTACCGTTGCCGATAAGGTTGGTGGTGGTCTCGTTGCCCGCGATCAGGAGCAGGATCACGAACGCCAGCAGTTCATCTTCGCTCAGCGCCTCGGCCTCGTCATGCGCGGCGACCAGAACGCTCACCAGGTCTTCGCCGGGACGGCGGCGGCGCGCCGCTATTTCCTCGGCGAAATAGGCGCGCAGGCCGATCGCCGCCAGTGTGGACTCCTCCGATATCGGCTCGCCGGGCGGCGTCGCATTGCGTTCGATAATCAGATCCGACCAGCGCTTGAATTTCACGTAGTCGGCCGACGGCACGCCGAGCATCTCGGCAATCACCATCACCGGCAGCGGCGTGGCGAGGTCGCCAACGACTTCCAATTCGCCGCGCGCGGCGGCGCGATCGAGCAAATGGCCGGTGATTTCGCGAATGCGCGGCTCAAGGTCCCTGATGCGCTTGGGAGTGAAGGCACGGCTCACCAGCCGGCGCAGGCGCGTGTGTGTTGGCGGGTCGGAGAAGAGTACGGTCTCGCCTTCGCGGAATAGCCGCGCCTCTCCTTGTCGGAACGCCGGGACGCGCGGCCGTACGCTGGAGAAGCGTTCATGGTCGTGCAGAACCGCGACGACGTCCGCATAACGCGCCACCAGCGCCATCGGGGCAACCATATCGAACGTGCGCGGCGGTCCGGCCAGCAGCGCCTTGTAATGTGGGTACGGGTCGGCCCGAAACACGGGGTCCCACGGATTGAAATAGACGCCGGGCGTTGTGTCCATGATCACCGCGCTTTGTTAGCCGTTCGTTTGGCGCCGTCGGTCGGCATGCCCCGCACCATGAATGTGGCGATCGCTTTGACCGCGCTCAGCGACTGGCCGATTCGTACCCTTTCATCCTCTTCGCAGCCTATGAGCACCCGCTCCAGCGCCATCGCTTCGAGCAGGCCGAAAATAACGAACTCCAGGGGACTGCCGGCAGGGCTATCGGGCGCCGCCGATCCAAACATCACGTTGAAAACTTCGTGGACGCCACGGGCGAAATGCGCGCTGGCCGTGCTCACCGCCTGGCGCATCACCGAATTGGTGCGCGACGCCACCACCAGTTCGAGCCAGGCGTAAAACGTCGGTCCTTTGAAGGCGAGCCAGAGCATATCGATTAGAGCGTTGACCTTCGCCTCCCCGCCGGCGGGCAATTCGGCCGTAACCTCGCGAAAGCGTTTGAGCCGTAGGTCAAAAACGTGCACGAGCGCACGCACGACGAGCTCCTCCTTGCGCGGAAAGTGATGCAGTTGCGCGCCGCGTGAGACCCCCGCGCGACGGGCGATTTCGACGGTGGTGGTGCCGGCATAGCCACACTCGAAGAGGCATTCCAAGGTCGCATCGAGCAGCTTTCGCCGGGTTTCAGCGCTGCGCTCTTCCTGTAAGCCAGCCATACGAGCCTCGGTTCATCAGTCGGCGCCGGTGGACACTTCGACCATGACTGTCACGCCGGCAGAGATACTGCACATACATTCACGACTGCATCAAACAGTCAAGGCTGAAGGTATTTATGCTAACGCCACGTTTCAGGCGCGAAATGAGGTTGATTTTCGCAAGCGGAGAAGCGGCGCGAGGCCGTGCGGAACTCTCGCGC
>JBOHWJ010000358.1:0-8430 GCA_050736495.1 Binataceae bacterium (SeqCode)
GATTAGGTGCGTCAACAATCACCTTGGCGAGATCACCCGGCGTGGCTTTGGCCTTTTCAAGAACGTCGCGGATGACCTTGACGAACATCGGATGGTAGGCCTGGGTCAGCGCGAATCGCTCCTCCCACGAATGGCCGAAGCGCTCGCTCGGCACTCGCCACGTATCAAGATACTCGCGCGTCAGCGAAGCGCTCGCCTCGACCTCGGCAATCACGCCCTCATTGCCGAAGACGAAGGCGGCGGCACCATCGCCTCCGCTTTGCTCGACTTTGCCCTCGGGTGCGCCCAGGCGCGCGTCCGCGATGGTGACGGCGCAATAGCCGCCGCCCCGCGCGGAGTCGGCGCCCTGAAGCAGGGCCGAGAGGCCGGCGCGGATCGAGCCGGTCATATCGGCGGCGCGAATCTCGGCGGGCAACAGCGCGGCCGCGCCGATCATGGCGGCGTTGAGCTTTTCGGCGTAGGGCGGTGTCGTAGTGGCGAAGAAGAGCGAATTTACCTTACCGATGTCCACATGCTTGAGCGCGTCGCGCAGCGCCTCGACCGCCATCGAGACGCTGTCCTCGTCGAAGCTCGCGACCGCGCGTTCGCCGCGGCCTGCGGGCGTGCCGAGCACGGCGGCGATAGCGGCGCGTTTGAGCCTCCGGTAAGGGATGTATGATCCGTATGAAACGATTCCGCTCATGCCCTATTAAAGGCCGACCCACCCCCCGCGGTCAACTTCCGGAGGATGGCAGCTAACCTTGAGCCTAACGATCCCGTCTACTTGCCTCAAATCGGGTTCTCCCTTGGAGGGCCCCGTCATCAAGGCAGTGAAGATGCGACCTCACCCGCATCCCGCACAAGGCAATGTGCCTATCAAGTTTTGGATTGGCAGACTATGCGCGAGGGAATCTTCGGACCGCTTCCTGAAATCGCGAAAAATGAATCGAAAGCTTCAGCAACAGCAAATAAAATCCGGACAGACTGAGGGTGAATAAACGAACTCTGTCTCGCCTGACGAAATTCGCCAATGGGTGAGCGTGCATGTCGTCCAACAGCGCCATGCTCTCCTCAATCACGTCGCCTAGCTTGGGAAGATAAAAGATGTACGTGACCTTCTGAGCCCTGATCGCAGACAGCGTGGCCTCAATCTGTTCGGAGTTCCTGCCTTTGTCAGCCAAAAGTTCCGCGTAGCTTGAAAGTCGCATCAGCGGAGCAAACAAAATTTTCATATCGACGACACGTCCATTGTGTACGTCAATGTCGCAGCTATTGGACAGGATCAGCCCCGAGACCGTCTTTCTCTCGAGGCTGTCGAAATTAATGGCGACAAAGCCTCTCCATGCGTCACCTTGCAAGAGGTCCTCGGGAGGATCGGCTAGATAGAAGTTCTGTTTTGTCGGGAATTGTTTGAGTTCCTCAAACAGTTCCCGACCCTCTGCCGGAGTGAGATATTTCGGCAGGAATAATTTGAACTGCTCGAACGGATCCTCCCACATTGATTTATTGGTAGAGATCCCAGAGCTTCGAGTACAGGATCTTATGCGCGTCCTCGTCGAGTTCAGCAGGGTCGGACAATAGATAATCGTATATCCGGTCGATTTGTTGAAAAATCCCTACGTAATCGACGCCTGTACTGATCGCCGTCGCTTGACAGGTGCTATCGGCATAACCGCACTCTACCGACTCCAGCGGCCGTTTAGTTAAGATGGACGTCGTGGGGTAATACGCCGGCAGCGGGAGAAATCTAATCGCGGCAACCAGGTTCGCTGCGTTTGGCCAAAAGGTTCCTGTGGCCTCCTGTTTGGCAAACATTTGGTCGAAGTCCGTCATCTGGGCGGCCATATCGGTCCAAGAACCTCTAATGCATCGCTGGTTAGCAGACCAAAAAAATGACGTTTAACGCAATCGTGAAGTTCGTCAATTTCATTGGGAGACTGCACCCAAAACTCAGAAGTTGAGGTCACAATCCCGATACCATCTACACTTATCAAGAGACCTGTCGGCTGCTCTTGATCTGGATATTGAACAGTAGCGTTTGGCGCAATCTCAACAATAATCAGAAGCTCTCCGGATTCTATTTCCGTACGAAAATGAAATCCTTTTTCAGGTGCGGGGCGACCTTCGATCTCGAACTTGGCGTTGAGCAATCCCAGTTGTCCGCCTTGACTCGAGGGGACGACATTGAGCCCCTTTAGCGAGTACCTTTCGACGTTCTGTATCAGATCGGTATCCTTCAGGTAGGTCGCCAGCCCAATGATATGGTCTCGAAAGCTGTGCCAACCTTCATATGGTCGGCGTTGACTGATGGCGACGACATGATCACCCACTAGAATTCGCCGACTCCCACCTGAGAACTGGCGAGAAGGCAGATACTTAAGGTTGGGATCCTTTTCTCTTATTTCACGCGGAACATTCGCCAGCGGAAGTGCCTCCACCCTCTCATAAGAACTTTGAAGGTTTCGGTAGAGAAGTCCCGGCAGCAAATCCCCTACCGATTCGCGCTCCGACGCGAAACGAAGCTCAAATATCGCTTCGACCAACGGCGGCCTTTCAAGCCTTTTCGGAAGCAGTTTCATTCGTTCACGCGAACGTTGGAATTTATATCAATGTTCTTCAGAGTCTAATACAACAGCGGGGTAAGCGGATGCAAATTTGTTTCGCGAGTTAGGGCTTCTCGCTCGACGCCGGAGTCCCAACCACACACCTCAATCCGTCTGGATTTCCATTCGAGACTGGCTGCTCAGCGCATCCGCTGGAGCCTCGGCTTTCCTGAGCTTCGTCGACACTTGGACAGGCTCCGCGTCCCACCCGCAGTCCCGGAACACCGGGAGGTGTGAAAATATGTTGCGGCGAAGCGTTCAAGTCCATTCGAATGGGTCTAGCCGGCAAATGCGCGCGCTAATCGGGGCGTTTCATTTTAAAGATGGTGTCGACCGCGCAATATTCATCGAGATAGCCGAGACGCGCGATCGCGCGCGAGCCGGAGAGGTCCACACGGCCATCCACGATGACTGAGTCGTCGATGTAGATACTCACTACCTGCCCGATGATAATCGAGTAGGGATTGGGCTCGCCATCGATGCCCGGCAAATCCACCGTCTTGATGTATTTGCACTCCAGCGCCCACGGCGATTTCTTGACCCGCGGCGGACGCACCGCGACCGAGGACGCCATCTCAAGGTTGGCCAGTTCGGGTTCGCTGACCTCGGGCCCGACCGTGGCCGAGCTGAGATTCATTTCATTGCGCAGTTCGTAGGTCGCCAGGTTGGCGACGAATTCGCCGCCGCGTTCGGCGTTGTGCTGCGAGTGTTTGCGTTCGGCGCTCGAGAACATTACGAACGGCGGACGGCCCGCGACCGCATTGAAAAAGCTGTACGGCGCCAGGTTGACGATCCCTTCCGGGCTGATAGTGGAAATCCATCCGATCGGGCGCGGCACTACCAGCGCGGTGAAGGGATCATGGCGGAGCGGGTTTTTCTGTCTCGGATCATAATGCATCGCGGAATCTCTCTCATCCCATGAACGCCGGCATCACCTTGGTACCAAACATCGCGACCTGCTTTTTGACTTGGTGAAACGGCAAAAAGCCCTGGTCGCAGATCATCATGAACCATTCGGGGTTGAGTTGCTCCTCGACCGCCGCCATGCGCGCGCGGATATCGTCGACCTGCCGACGAAGGCGAGGCCGCCTTCGATGAACGGTTCGATCGCGGTCGGGATATTATGCTCGAACTTGGCGTGGAATTGCCTAAACAGAAAGATTGAGCCGTTGCGCGCCGCCTCCAGTGCTTCCTCGCGCGTATCGCCAAGGTACATAAGGCGTGCGAGCCCGATACTCTCGCCGACGCGGATCGAACGGCCAGCTTTGGCCGCTTCTTCGGCATAAAAGCCCGCGCCCTTGATAGCGGTGTCGGGAAACGGCAGGAAGACCAGCGGCACTACGCCTTCGCGCGCGGCCCAGCGGATGGTCGCCTCGGTGCGCGAAAGCGCCTGGAAAATCGGCGGATGCGGCTTTTGATAGGGCTTGGGTACTGGCGAGATTTTGACCAGCCAACCCCGGTCGTCCAGCTCACCGGGCGCGCCATAGCGGGCGGTCGCCGCGGCCGGCAGCCATTCGTGGCCCTCGGCCGGATAAGGCACCTGGTAATAGCGGCCCTTGAACGAGAACGGCTGATCCGTCCATGACAACTTCATGACCTTGAATAATTCTTCAAACACTTCGCGATTATGCTGATCCGCCTCCGGCCCCATCGCGCCGGGCTGCGAACCATACTGCTGGCCGAGCACGTTGACCCAGCGCGGAAAGACGCCGCGCGCCAATCCGACCAGCACGCGTCCACGGCTGATCTGATCGGCCCACGCGACATCGAGTGCGAGCCGAATTGGATCCCAGGTCGGCAAGACGAAGCCCATCGGTCCGATGCGGATGCGCTTGGTATGGGCGAGCAGATTCATCAGGTGGGGCGTGGGCGTGGCGCCGGCCTCGAGCCCCTCGGTATAGAAGTGATGCTCGGAGAAGGTCACGGCGTCGAAACCGGTCTCCTCGGCAAGTTGGGCGAGTTCGACCATTTCGTCGAGCATTTGCTGGATTTTGTCGGTGCGATGGGCGATCGGCCGCAGCCGTTCACGCTCGATCGGCGAAGCCGGAACGGTGGGAACAATATGCAGCATGAATTTCATGCGCGCATTCTCCTTGCGTCAGTGGCGCTCTAACGCCGCACCCGAAGGCGCGCGTGGGCCGCGGCCGTCCGCAATTGAGCGCCCGCTCCCTACCTGCATCCGATAGCTCGCGACTGTCAAGGCGCTCGCCGCACATGCCCGGCCGCCGTGCCCTGTTCCACAGGCGAGCGATGCGGACCAGAGCAAGCTCTACTTGACACTCCGGAACCACGCATCTTATTACCATCACGCAAGCTGCGCGTTACAATCACAGAACTTGCGCGGATACGGCAAGGAGGCATCAATGGCCGAAATCGTATTCGCCGCTGGCGCTCCTCACGCCCCCGGCCTGGTCGGATTGTTCGCCAACGCGCCCGACGGCACCAAAGCCGTCGTGCGCGAGACCTACGAGACGATCGCGCGCGAATTGCGTGCGGCACGTCCCGATATCCTCATCGTGTTCGCCAATGACCATCTCGCCAACAGCCGCATTCGCGCCTACCCGGATTTTCTCATCGGGATGGCGCCGGAACATTGCGGACCCTACGAATGGTTCAAGCCGTGGATCGGATGCCGCGACTACGCGATCGCGGGCAATCCCGCCATCGCCGCGGCGCTCTTCCGGGGCATGACGCGGCGCGGCGTCCGCATGACGGCCGCGCGCGACAATCTCAAGTTCGACGACAATGTTTCGGTACCGGCAATTCTGCTCGATCTTGACCACAGCGGTATCACCCTGGTGCCGGTGCTGCAGAATTGCACCGTACCGCCCTATCCCGATCAGCGTCGCTGTTACGAGGTCGGGGAAGCGCTGGGCGATTTTATTCGCGGCGATCTGCCGGCGGCGACACGCGTGGCCCTACTGGGGTCGGGCGGCCTCAGCCATGAGCCGGGCGGTGCGCGCTATTACTTCATCGACGAAGAATTTGACCGCTGGTTTCTCGGCTTGTGCCTGAAGGGCGACCATCAGCGCATGCTCAAAGAGGTGACGATCGAGCGCATGGAGGCGGCCGGTTCCGGCGGCACCAGTGAACTGCTCGCATGGTTCGTCATCCTCGGCGCTATCGGCGAACATCCGGGGCGCTCATGCGGCTATACCGTCTACAGCGATTTCAAGTGCGGCATCGGCGCCGTGCAATGGGAGCTCGACCGCACCCGGTGACTAGGCCGGACGAGACGCGTCAGATGAGTTGGTGCGGGACATGGACTTGAAAACATGGGACTTGAAAAATTCGACCCGTCGCTCGCTTCGCACGACCTCGTACAGGACCTGAAGTGGGATCCGGACTTGCGCAGGCGCTTTGCCGAGGACGAACGCGCCGTGCTTGACGGCTACGATCTGCGGCCTGAGGAGCGCAAGGCCATCGAGGAACGCGACTTCCGCAAGCTCTACGATATCGGCTTCCATCCCTACCTGGGTGGCCAGCTCGCGCGCATCATCTACGGCAATGAGGCAGGCAAGGGAGCGACGCTAGCGGTCAATAAGCTGGTCGCCTCGCTGCAGGGAAAATCATGACGGCTCCGGCGGATAGCGCGATCAGGCCGCTGTTCGAACGCCTGGTGCGCGATGGGCGCATCTACGAGCTGGCGCATGTGATGGTGCCGGGAATGCCGATTTTTCCCGCCCATGCGCCGTACACGCTGACGCTAAATCGCCGTCATGGCGACCCGCATGCACGGCCGCGCCCGGGCAAATCGAGCTTTGCCAACGAAGTCATCGTGATGCCGGGTCATACCGCGACCCATATTGACGCGCTCGGCCATTTCTCCCGCGCCGGCAAGGTCTATGGCGGATGCCCCGCCGGGGATATAGAGACGCATCAGGGGCTGAGCCGCCTCGATATTTCTGCGATAGCGCCAATCTGGCGGCGTGCGGTGATGCTCGATGTTGCGGCCTACCGCAAGGTCGACGTACTCGCGGCGGGAGCGGCGGTGCGCGCGGAGGAGTTGCAGGCAATCGCCGCCGCGCAGCAGGTTACGGTCGAAGTCGGCGACGTCATCCTCATCCGCACTGGATGGGCGCGTCATTGGACCGCGGCTCCCGCGATCTTCAATGGCGGCGAAGGCGGATTCCCCGGCCCCGATTCGGACGGCGCCGCATGGCTGCTCGAACACCGCGCCGGCATGGCCGGTTCGGATACGCCCGCCTTCGAGGCGATTCCGTACCCCGGCGATTCGGTGCATGCGATGCTGTTGGTCGATAACGGCATTCACATCATGGAGAACCTGAACCTCGAAGAATTGGCGCGCGACCGCGTCTACAGCTTTCTCTTTATCGCCTTGCCGCTCAGGATTTTCGGCGGGACCGGGTCGCCAATGCGGCCTATCGCGGTCGTATGAAGCATCGGCTCTCAGCGACGGCGGAGACCGTCCGCGTCGGTGTATCGACCAGGCCTTCGCGCCGGTGCTCACCGTCGGCGGCGGCGACGAAGTCGCTATCGAGACCTTGGGGCCGATGGGGCAATCAGGCCTCCCCACTTGCGTCAATCAAGGGGATTGGCGGCGGCTAACGCGGGTTCGAGTGGGACGGGCTCGGCACCGCTCGCGATGGCGACGCGCATGGCGTCGAGCAGCGCCACCCGGCTGACCGGTTTGCTAACATGGAAGTCGCATCCCACTGCCAGGCATCTGTCGACGTCCTCGCGTAAGGCCGAAGCGGTAAGCGCGATTATCGGCGTGCGCGGCAGGTCCTGTTCGCTCTCCCATTCGCGGATCAAAGTGACGGCGGTGTAGCCGTCCATCACCGGCATTTGCATGTCCATCAGGACCAGGCCGGGGCGGCCGAGCTTGAATTTTTCCAGGGCGGCGCGGCCGTTGTCCGCCTCGTCGAACCGGTAAAGCTGGCGCTTGAGGAACGCCCGCAGTAGGAAGCGATTATCAGGGGAGTCGTCGGCAATCAGAATGTTCAACGCGGGCGCGGCGCTGACGGATAGCGCTTCCACGGGCGGCGCGGTCTTAGCCGGAGCCACGATTGCGCTACTGATTCTGCTTGGCGCAGGCAGTATGGACGCGGGCTTCGCGGCGCCGGGTTGAGCCTTGATACGGGCGGTGAAATGAAACGTGCTGCCCACTCCCAGGCGGCTTTCAACCCATACCCGCCCGCCCATCAGGTCGACCACCCGCCGCACGATCGCAAGGCCGAGCCCGCTCCCGCCAAAACGCCGCGCGGTCGATGAGTCGGCTTGGGTGAAGCTCGAAAAAATATCGATGAGCTTGTCGGCCGGGATGCCGATACCGGTGTCGGCGACCGCGAAATGGAGCATCCCGGCGTCGGCGCAGGATTCGCGCGTGACATTGATGGCGACTTCGCCGCGCTCGGTAAATTTGAGCGCGTTACCGACCAGATTGATCATCACCTGGCGCAGCCTGAGCGAGTCGCCGATAAGAGCGCGCGGAACCTCGGGCGCGATCGCGATAGTCAGCGCCAATCTTTTTTCACGTGCCCGCAGCGCCAGCGTTTCGGCCACGCCGTTGAGCAGCGCTTCCAGATCGAACTCCGTGCTTTCGAGGCTCAGTCGTCCGCTTTCGACCTTGGCGAGATCGAGGATGTCGTTGATCAGGCTGAGCAGCGCGCTGCCGTTGCTGCGCATCATAGCGAGATATTGCCGCTGCCTTGGATCGAGCTCGGTTTCGGCGAGCAGTTCCGCCATGCCGAGGATCAAGTTCATCGGCGTGCGGATTTCATGCGACATGCTCGAGAGAAACTCGGACTTGGCGCGCGAAGCGGCTTCGGCGGCGTCGCGGGCGGCGACCAGTTCCTGCTGGATTTTCTTGATGTCACTCATGTCG
>JBOHWJ010000359.1:0-3299 GCA_050736495.1 Binataceae bacterium (SeqCode)
CCTTCTGTGTCCAGTTCGCGCGCGAGCTCGGCGTGGCTCAATGGCCCCCGCGCATGGAGCAGTTTCCGCAATACCGCAAGCCGCGGAGTGGTCGCTCGCAGACCGTGGCCGCTCTCCGGGCAAAATCGCAATTACTTGAACGCCGCGAGGATTCTTGCGGGCTTTTCCGTCTTGCTTCAGGCTGGTGGATAATCGCGCCATGGCGTTGCCGCCGGAAGCCGTCCGCAACGGCCTTTCTCACAGGAGCCGGTTCGCGCGCAAAGGAGAACACACCTTGGATTTCAACATTCCGGCCGATATCAAGGCCTACCTGGCGGAATTGGATGAATTCATCGAGCGGGAGATCAAGCCGCTCGAACGCGAGAACGACAACATCCGCTTTTTCGACCATCGCCGCGAATGGGCGCGCACCGATTTCGATAGGGACGGCCTGCCGCGTCATGAATGGGAGGGGCTGCTCGCGGAAATGCGCCGCCGCGCCGACCGCGCGGGCCATTATCGTTACGCGCTGCCCCGCGAATACGGCGGCAAGGACGGCTCCAATCTTGCCATGGCGATTATTCGCGAATATCTGGCGGCTAAGGGCCTCGGCCTTCACAACGATCTCCAGAACGAAAGCTCCATCGTAGGCAACCTGCCGACGGTTCTGATGTTCCGCGATTTCGGCACGCCGGAGCAGAAGCAAAAATTCATTCCCGGCATCCTCGACGGTTCGATCAGTATCGCCTTCGGCTTGACCGAGCCCAATCACGGCTCCGACGCCACCTGGATGGAGACCCGCGGCGTGCGCGACGGCGACGGCTGGCGCATCAACGGCGCCAAAATCTGGAATACCGGCCTGCACGTCGCGACCCACGACTTCGTGTTCGCGCGTACCAGCGGCCGAGACGGCGGCGCGCGCGGCATCACCTGTTTCATCGTTCCGACCAACACCCAAGGCTTCAAGATCGAGGAGTACCTGTGGACCTTCAACATGCCGACCGACCATCCGCGCATCTCGCTGACCAATGTCGAGGTACCCGCCGACGCCATCCTTGGCGACCCCGAGAACGGACTGGCGGTGGCGCAGCATTTCGTCCATGAAAACCGCATCCGGCAAGCGGCCTCGTCACTCGGAGCGGCGCAATACTGCATCAACGAGAGCGTCAAGTACGCGCAGGAGCGTAAGCCCTTCGGCCGTCCGCTCGCTTCCAACCAGGCGATCCAATGGCCGCTGGTCGAATTGCACACCGAGGCCGCGATGCTGCGTGCGCTAATCCACAAAACCGCGTGGGAAATGGATCAGATGTCGAAGCCGGAAGTCGCCGAGAAGTTGTCGGACAAGGTTTCGATGTGCAATTACCGCGCGAACCGGCTGGTATGCGAAGCGGCGGACCGCGCGATGCAAGTGCACGGCGGTATCGGTTATTCGCGCCACAAACCCTTCGAGCATATCTACCGGCATCATCGCCGCTACCGCATCACCGAGGGCGCCGAGGAAATCCAGATCCGCCGGGTCGCGCAAGTGCTATTCGGTTTCGGCCACCGGGCGGAGGCTGGCCGCTGATGCCCGCGCGAAAATCAGCACAGGTTCATAATCGACCACAAGTTCGCATGCACGACCCGCAAATGCTATGAGCACCGACGATTTCGAAAACCGCTTGCGCAGCGCGCTCGCGCGTCATCTCGGCGGCGCCGTGACGCTTCAAGATGTGCAGCGCCTGACCGGCGGCGCGAACAAAACCACCTGGTCATTCGACGCCGAAATCGACGGCGCGCGCCGCCCGTTCATTCTGCAGCTTGCCACGAACATCGTGGATCCGGTTGCCGGTCTCACGCCGCATGTTGATCCCGAGCAGGACGCACGCGTGATGATCGCGGCGGTCGCGGCGGGAGTTCCGGCGCCGCGCGTCGCGGCGATCCTGGAGCCGGCCGACGGCCTCGGCCATGGCTATCTCACCGAGCGTGTCGACGGCGAGACGCTCGGCGCGCGCATCGTTCGCGATCAGCAATTCGCCGCGGCGCGCACCGTGATGGCGCGCCAATGCGGTGAAATTCTGGCCGCGATTCATAGCATCGAATTGCCCAGGGTGGCGTTCCTGATGCGCCAGGACGCGGCGGAGCAGATCGAGGCGCACCGGCGCATCGTCGACCATTTCGGCTATCAAGTGCCGGCGCTGGAACTGGCGCTGCGCTGGTCCGCTGAGAATGCGCCGGCAAATCCGCGGCATACGGTCGTGCACGGTGATTTCCGCACCGGCAACTTGATCGTTGGCGACGGCGGCGTACGCTGCGTGCTCGATTGGGAACTCGCGCAAAGCGGCGACCCGATGCAGGATCTCGGCTGGCTATGCGTCAAGACCTGGCGCTTCGGCGGACGCCTGCCGGTCGGTGGTTTCGGCACACGCGAAGATCTGTTCGCGGCCTACGAACGGGCCAGCGGCTACTCGGTCGATCCGCGCCACGTCCGTTTCTGGGAGGCCTTCGGCAACGTGAAATGGGCGATCGATTGCCTGCGGCTGGCCACGCGCGGAGTCGAAGAGGTCGGCATCGAGCGCTCCGCCATCGGCCGCCGGATCGAAGAGCCGCTGTGGGATTTTCTGAACCTGATTGAAGGCCGCGAGTAAGCCCGGCGCAATCGTAAGGGAGGCACACGATATGCCGCGAAGTATGCCTGACGCGCCGGCTCTTCTCAGCGCCGCCGTCAAGTACCTGGAAGAGGAACTGATGCCCACGCTGGCCGGCTATCATCGCTTCCAGACCCGGGTCACCGTCAACGTCCTCAACATAGTTCGCCGCGAACTGGAATTGCGCGCAGCTCAGGCCGCATCGGAGCGGGCGCGGCTTGTCGCCCTTCTCGGTCACCACGGTGAGGCCGAGGCGCTCAGCGCCGAATTGTCGGATCGGATTCGCGTCGGCGCGATCGCACTCGACGATCCTGATCTGCGCGCACATATTCGCCAATCGCTCGCCGACGCGTTGACGATCAACAATCCGAAGTGGCCGAATCGCTGACGGCGGACGGCTAGTTTCGGCCGCCTCATCGGAGGCGCCGGAGGTGTTGCCAAAACGCTAGCCTGGATGCGCGAAAATCGGCTAATTGGCACGTTGTCACCCGTTCGCCGCCGTGTATATCGTGATGAGAAAGGAATCCTGAAAGCGGAAACCCGCATTTGTGTCCAGACCCGCCCGGACCATTGCCCGAGGAACCATCGATGAAAGTCGTTGTCGATCACAGTCTTTGCGAAGGAAACGGCCGTTGTGTCGAAGTCGCATCCCAGGTTTTCGAGCTACGTGATGACGACCTCAGCCATGTGCTG
>JBOHWJ010000360.1:0-8235 GCA_050736495.1 Binataceae bacterium (SeqCode)
GGTTGATGCGCTCCAGCAGGTCGAGGTCGCGCGCGACCAGCGCCGACTTGGTCGTGATCGAGAGATTGAGCCCGCCCAGTTGCGCGAACACTTCCAGCATCGAGCGCGTGAGACCATACTTGCGCTCTGCCGGTTGGTAGGGGTCGGTCGCCGTGCCAATCGCGATTTGATCGGAGCCGATGGGTGTTCGCGAGAGGGTGCGCGCCAGCACCTCGGCCGCCATGCGCTTGACGAAAATCCGCCGCTCGAAATCCATGGGGTCGCGCAGTTCGAGGAATTCATGGGTGTAGCGAGCGTAGCAATAGACGCAGCCGAATTCGCATCCGCGATACGGATTGATAGTCCACCGAAACGGCATCGTGGGGCTGGTGCAGCGATTGAGGATTTGTTTGACTGGCATTTCGAGAAATTCGACATCGCGCTGCGGCGCGAGCGCAGCGTGAGGCCGGTCGGTCAGGGGCAATGTCGCTGTGTGATCCATCGGGCAATGGCCAATTTGTACATTCGCTCTTTATTCGCTACTAGTCAATACCGGCCGAGTCACGCTGTCGAGCCGTCGGTTCCTCGCCGCACGTCGATCGGCGCAGTCGAGTTAGACAGTCAACGAATTCGCAGACACTTGTAAATCTATGATTAAGCTGTTTAATCATGCCAAAGATTGATATACTGGCGAAGGAGGAAAAGAACATATGAAAGTATCAAGGGCCCGACCGCCGCAATGGCTGCGGAACACGCGCAAAAGGAATTGCGGGATGGAATCGAGTGGATGACGAATCCCGGCTTGTTGCTACGCGTGGACCCTGAGCACACGAAACGGGGCGGTGAAGGTAAAACATACCTCGCTCCATTATACATCGACTTCGGCGGTGACAATCCAAAGCTCTCGCGCGCATGGTTCAGCACGCGAGATTTCGAGGCGTGCGACGCGCCACCGGATCGTGAGCACTGCGAGAGAGTGCTGAGGCGAAACGGCTTGTTAGCGTGAATTCTCGCCTGCTCTCATGGCGATGTAAAAGGTGTGAGCCGAAATAAGTAAGCGCAGTGTGAGGCGCGTCGCGCATCAGAGATGCCATCGAGTCGAATAGGCCTTGCAGATCGTTTCGAGCATTGCATCGTACTCACGTTGCACGTCGATCCCGAGGCTTCGAGGATCGTCGCGCTCGGGGATGTACGGCGGGTTAACGTTGTCGACGAAGGCAGGCACAAGGAGTATGTAATCGTACCCGACGACATGCGTGTGACCGGCCGGACGGGTACGAAGCTGACGAAACTTAGTGACCGTCTTAGCAGAGTGGTTCGGACGATTACGGCTGATCGCCCAGTCGAACTCGTCCCAGAGCGACTGATCTCCTGACGATAGGCGCGGTGCTACCCGTTCGGCGAACTCAGCGGGACGCTTTCGATAGCGTGGCTTAACTCCATCCGGCACGTTGAGGACTCTTTCCGCCACGCCGACGATCACAGTCGCCACGAGCACCGCTTCGGCCTTTGCGCGATGCAGAACCTGCAAGGCTTCATTCAGGTCATCGAAGCGGGCATCTCGGTTGCGGTGCGCAGTGATCACGGACTTGTTTTCAACACAGAACCGCAGCTTATCGAGGTCTGGATCGCCGTGTGTATTGGCCTCACCGACCAGCAGATCGATTTTGCGATTACGTGCCCCCGGCGTCCGAACGTTCAACCATGAACTAATTTTGCCGGTCGCGAAATCGGCACCGAACGGAGCGCATTGCCGCCGTACATCGTCCAATATCCCTTGACTGACGATGTCAGAATGACCCTCGAGCCGATGGTTGTGAAAGCCCTTAAGCTTGATCTGTTCAATGGCGCCGCCGAAAGGCGTGGTCATCGGATGGTGGCACTTTCAGAACCGGCTAGTCCCGGCAAATCCTGCTGCCGCTTCGACGCGGGTTTGTGGCGGTGCTGGTCTACCAATTCATCCGGTACCGGTATTGCTTTCAAGATATTGCTTTGCAGACGCAAGAAGCCGTTCGCGGCTCTCTGGCAATGTCCCGTCAACCATCGGGCGGCGTCCTGGGAGTTGAGGTACGAACAAAGCCACTCGATGTTCATCGTGTTCGTTGGGACGATGTAGTACACGGAATGGCGCGGGACTAGCGAACCTTTGCGGTCGATCCAGAAGTGTGGTCTCTCTGTGATGTCCTTGCACAGGATTTTTGGTCTTAGAATGTCGGGCAGCGGCGGCGTCTCGTGGAAGGCGTACCACGGTTTGCGCCGCACGCACGTCCGTTCCACTAGGCGTTCCCGCATCCGCAATAGGTAATGACCCAAGGCTCCCAATTCATTTTGCGCAAGCAGAGTGCCATCGTCGGCATAAGGAATGAGCATCGCGTGTTCCGGTTGGTGGCTTATCTCGCCCGGCCGCGTCAATTCACGTCCAGCGATTGTCGGTCGCGCAAAGGCCGCCAGTTCAGGTTCTAACGCCGCCGCTTCACGGACAAAAACGTCATCAGCGCCGGTGGCAACGCCGCAACTCACCCGAATACAAATATCCTTCAACCGCGGGCCGTGTGAGTGCTCCTGAGCGTCCCGAATTAGAGGTAGCCACGACGCCGCGGTGCCGTCGAGCCTACAGCGCCGCTGAGTTCCATCGCGCAGGCGAACAAGGGTGTCGCCCGCAGGCGGCCGATTAATGACGGTAGTGATTGTAGGGTAGGTCACGAGGCCGCCAAAGCTTTGCTCATCCACAAACTCGATTTCTTCGATCTGGACTCGGTTTAACAACCGTCTTAGCGGAGCCGCCGTTTCGACGTAGAGGAATTTCTCTGGCGTGATAAAGACCATTCGCCCGCCGGGCTTCAGGCTTTTGAGGGCGCGCTCGAAGAACAGCAAGTAGAGATCAAAGCGGCCGCGAGCTGTCTCATATACGGCACGGTAGTCGTGTTTCTCGGCTTCGGACAGGCTGTAAATCGCGACGTAAGGCGGATTCCCGATTATGAAATCAAACCGCACAATCGGGCTCGTCAGAAAGTCAGTGCGCCGTATATCGACACGGTCGATTCCGCTGAATGCATCTTGCGCCTGGCGTGCCCGGCCCGGTTCTGACTCGCTGCCGATCATCTCGGGGCCCACGGCGTTGTTCTTTCTACACCATCGCATGACGCCGGCCAGGAAAGCTCCGGTTCCGCAACCGGGATCGAGCAGGTTGTCCGTGCGCTTAGGTGGACCGCCCCGGAAAAGGCGGTCAACCATGTGATCCACCATGTCCGGCGGCGTCTGTACGAATCCTCTCATAGCACTTGCACTCGCTGCCGATCATTAATCACTGGTTGCGGCAGCGAAGTCCAGTCGAGTGATCCCAGAATGTCGACAGCTCGTGGGAGAGGGAATAACAGCCCCGCCGCGCCGGAAATGAGTGGGGGTGGCGTGAGATACGCCACCTCCATGTAGTTACGCCGTCAGCTTCGCGCCGCGCCGCGATACGCTAACGCATAATCATCATCAATCCTGACGGACTGCCATATTTGACACCGTTGAAATACTCGTTGGGCGCGTTGTGATCGAGGTAGGGCTTGCGCTTCCACTTATTGCCGAAGCCGGACCAGATCGTCGCGTGCGTGTTCTGCAGGTCCCACGCCATTGAGGCAACGCCGTCCCAGGTGTGGCCCAGTCCCTTTACGTCGCCGATATCATTGAAATACGCGATCGATTTCCACAGCTTGCTGTTTGAATCGTACAGGTCGACCCAGTCCCCATCCCAGAATTCCTTGTCAGCGTAAATTACGCGATGCGCATAGCAGTAGCCCGCCATCTCGCTCGGGATGCGAGTTACGTCATCAAGCGCCATTGGACGAACTTCCCACTTGCCCCATGAAGGTTTGGGGAAGGCGAGCGGCATGTCGTAGCCTCCCGGAAGTTCGTAGCCGTCCTGATTGAAGACGGCAAGCGTCAGGATTTTGCGATCACCCAGATACTTGCCGGTGTAGATGGACGTGCTGCCGTTGAAGCCGTTGGTCTTGGCGTCGTCGTAGGTCCAATCGAAACCAAACACTGGCGAGCAGCGGGAGGTCGGCGAGAGCCGCAACGAGCGGCGCAGCGCCGGCACGAAGACGAACGTATCGGGAAAGGGATTCTTCTCCTGGTCCTGGTAAAAGAGCGAGAGCGCAGCCGTATAGCGGGCCTGCTCAGGCGTTTCCTGCATTGACCACTCAGTGTACCAGGTGCCGGGCGCGTAATTCTCCTGTGAGGGGAAGCCCGGGTCGGTGATGTATGCGCTCCAGCGATAGACCAAAATCAGCGTTGAAGGGGCGATATCGCCGTATTTGTCGAGCGACCACACGGTGGCGTAGTTTTCCGGGGCGTTGACGTAGAGCGTGGGAACGTACCCAAAAAAGATGTTCGCCAGGATCTTCCAGCCCTTGTTAGGCTCCTGAGGATTCGGAAACGGGGTTCCACCGTGATAGTTCTTGAGCACGTAATGGCCGTTGGGCAAAATCTCAACACTCGTCTGTGGGCCGTATTTCTCGGTTGCTTCCACCCAAGTCTTAGGCAGGTTATTGCCCAGATGGCTGGGGCCGACATTGATTTCAACGTCGGCTGGCATCTTCCAGCCATACACTCCCTGGAAAAGCTTGATCATTCCAAGCGGCATGAACTGCTTGTATTGCTGCCAGTTCGACATCGTGATCGTCGTGCCGACCGGGATGCTTCCCTCTTTCGCGGACATTTCCATCCATTGATTCATCGCGCTGTAGTCAGTCGACTGCGCCGATGCCAGTGACGGCAACGACAGCAGCAATCCGACCGCAAGGATGCGAGCCAGAGTCTTCATCCCAGTCTCCCTCCGATTCCAGTAGCGCTCCGCGAATCTCTCATCTACGGCGCGAGCGGAGCGGCTAAGCTCGTCCCTGGTCCCTCTACATCGAACCAAGAGCGAGCGAAGTTAGATGGTGGTGGCCGGAACTTATTCGCGGATTAAGTTCGCTGTCAACAGCGAAAATAAGGTCTGTGCGGAGCTTCGGATTCACAAGGGCAAGCTTTGATTAATTATGGCTGATATGGTTACTCGTAATAGATGGATAGTTCAGTGTGTCCACGTAAAAGACCGATTCCTGATTCATGAATAAACAGCTTCAGGCATCTCTCTTCTCTCTTCAGACGTCGGCCAACTCGGCCGATGCGCGTCCGGGATTACACGCCGCGGCGTTGAACGCTTTAAGCACATGGTGGACTGGGCCGAATTGCAATTCGCTGGCGCCTCGCGTAGGTGTTCCGACAACATCGCGCACTGATGTGCTCGACGGTGGCGAGATTAAAGGCTCGCATCGATCATTTCGCGGACGTCAACGGTAAGAACTCTGAAAAGACTGGGGGGTGGCGTGAGATACGCCACCCCCTGTAGTTGCGCCGTCAGGATTTTTTTGCGCGGCGCGTGTCGCTGTTGCCGGACCGATACGTTAACGCAGAATCTGCATCAGTCCCGACGGGCTGCCGTATTTAACGCCATCGAAGTACTCTTTGGGCGAGTTGAAGTCCAGATATGGCTTGCGCTTCCAGGGATTGCCGAAACCGGACCATACCGTCTCGTGCGTGTTTTGCAGGTCCCACGCCATCGAGGCGACGCCGTCCCATGTACGGCCCAACCCCTTAACGTCGCCGATGTCATTGAAATATGAGATCGACTTCCACAGCTTGCTGTTTGAATCATATAGATCAACCCAGTCCCCATCCCAAAACTCCTTGTCGACATACATGACACGATGCGCGTAACAGTAGCCTGCGGCTTCGCTCGGGATACGGGTGACATCGTCCACCACCATCGGGCGTACTTCCCATTTGCCCCACGATGGCTTGGGGAAGCCGAGCGGCATATCGTAGCCTGCCGGAAAGCTGGCACCGTCCTGGTTGAAAACGGCGAGCGTCAGGATTTTGCGATCGCCCAAATACTTGCCGGTGTAGATGGACGTACTGCCGTTGAAACCGTTGGTCTTGGCGTCGTCGTAGGTCCAATCGAAACCGAACACCGGTGAGCAGCGGGAGGTCGGCGAGAGCCGCAACGAACGGCGCAGCGCCGGCACGAAGACGAAAGTACCGGGAAAGGGGTTCTTTTCCTGATCCACGTAGAAGAGCGAAAGCGAGGCGGTATAGCGAGCCTGCTCAGGCGATTCCTGCATTCCCCATTCGGTATACCAGGTGCCGGGCGCGTAATGTTCCTGTTCCGGGAAGCCCGGGTCGGTTATGTAGTCGCTCCAGCGATAGACCACGTCCAGAGTTGAGGGCGCGACGTCACCATACTTGTCGACCGACCAGACCGAACCGTAGTTGTTGGGGCTGTTGACGTAGAGCGCGGGAACGAAGGCGAAAAAGACGTTGGCCAGGATCTTCCAGCCCTTGTTAGGCTCCTGAGGATTCGGAAACGGAGTTCCGCCGTGATAGTTCTTGAGCACGTAGTGGCCGTTGGGCAAAACCTCGACGCTCGTCTGCGGGCCGAACTTCTCCGTCGCTTCCACCCAAGTTTTAGGCAGGTTGCCGCCAACATGGCTGGGGCCGACATTGATTTGCACGTCGGCCGGCATCTTCCAGCCATACGTTCCCTGAAAGAGCTTGATCATCCCGAGCGGCATGAATTGCTTGTACTGCTGCCAGTTCGACATCGTAATCGTCGTGCCGACCGGGATTTCTCCCTGTTTCGCGGACATTTCCGACCATTGATTCATCTCGCTATAATCGGTCTGCTGCGCCAATGCGAGTGACGGCAACGACAACAGCAACCCGACCGCGAGGATGCGAGCCAAAGTCTTCATTCCGTTCTCCCTCCGATTTTTGTTTGACGCTCCCGAGACTTTCACCCATAGACGCTCCGCAAGCTCTCATCCGAGATCGACGTGAGCGGAGCGGTTAAGGCTGCGAGTAATTCCCCCAATACTTCGAACCCAAGCCTGTCGAGCAAATTTAAATGGTGCCGAAACTTATTCGCGGAATAAGTTTGCTGTCAATACTGAATCCTAATCCAACGGGAGCTTCAGTCGCTGCACGGGCCGTCACGGATACATACAGATACATCAGGACCGTCATATCGCCCATTACATGCACATCACTCTTTGTTATTTCTCATAGGAGAATTAGATACTTTAGAGATGAACTAACGTGCGCGGTTTACCTGTTTGCGCCGACTAGTTCGCGTCCGGGATTACGCGGTTGCGACGGCGGTCGAGGTGCCTCTTGCTGTACGCCGCGGGTCGGCCGGTTGCACAGCCGCCGGCGCAAGCGACTACGGGATGTGCATCATAACGCCGGCATCGGCGCCCTGACTTCGACCGCTCGCCGCTTTGTATCGGACAAGGCCAACGAGGCGTCGTGGCCGGCCTCAGCGCCCGGTTGCGGCCAGCGCGCCAGAGCCGCTAGGATGCGGTCTCTAGAATTTAGGAGGCGCAGACGATGGCGTACCCGTTTCGGACAATCCTGAAGCCGATGCAGTTCGACGACCCGGAACTTATCGCGTTCCAAGTCGCCAAGCAGATTGCGCAGGAGCATAACGCCACTTTGTGCCTGCTGCACATCGTACCGATCGTGCCGGCGATCGGCGAACCGCACGTGGGCGTTACAGTTCATGCGCACGAAGAGGACCGCGCCAAAAAGCAACTCCAGGAAATCGCCGATCAGAATCTGGCTGGCGTCAAGTATCAGATTCTGACGCGTGTGGCCGGCCCGACCGATACCGCCAAGGCGGTGGTGCAGACAGCGCGCGAAGTGAACGCCGACCTAATCGTGATGAAGACCCACGGGCGTCACGGCCTCGCCCACATGCTTATGGGCAGCGTGACGGAGCAGGTTGTGCGCGAGGCGCCGTGCGCCGTACTGACACTGACATCGGCGGCTAAAGATAGGTTTACGAGCTAGCCGTCGGCCGCGACGCCTGGGCGTGCGCCGCGCGGTGCCGGCGAGTGCGCCGCGCAACGCGCGCACAGGCCGCGGAAGACGATATCGACGCCACTCAGCCGGAAGCCGCGGCTCTCCGCCTTAGGCATCGTAAGCATCGTGACGTTGACCGGATGGACGTCGCGGATGGCGCCGCAGCGCTCGCATACCTGGTGATGATGCGCGGCGAGTGCGTTGGGGTCATAGCGGCGCAAGGCGCCGTCAAAATTCACCTCAAGCAGTTCGCCCATCGTGACCAATTCGTTAAGGGTGTTGTAGACAGTCGCCCGGCTTAACTCAGGCAGCCGTGCCGCCGCGCGCGCGAATATCTGGTCGGCGGAGAGATGGACGTGGTGG
>JBOHWJ010000361.1:0-3272 GCA_050736495.1 Binataceae bacterium (SeqCode)
CGCATGCTGAATTTTTTCGCCGTCGGCGAGCGTCTCGCACTGGTCGACCTGCCAGGTTACGGCTACGCAAAAATGTCACAGACGGAGGCGGCCGGAATCGCCGAGCTGATGCGCGGCTACCTCGTCGGCCGGGAGGATCTTACCGCGCTGGTGATGCTGGTCGACGCGCGCCGCGGCCCCGGACCCGAGGAACTCGGCCTTGCCGCGTTACTGAAGGATCGCGGCGTCGAACTTGTGGCCGCAGCGACCAAATGTGACAAGCTACGGAGCGCCGAACGCGGCGCCGCGGCGCGCCGTTTCGAGAAACTCGAGGTCGCGCCCCTGATGTGCTCGGCCTTCGATGGCGAGGGTATCGACGAACTGCGCCGCCGCATTCTCAGATATGCGCGGATAACGCCTGCCGTAACATGCCCTTCGACGTGACCGTCATAGTTCCGGCCTACAACCGGCGGGTGATGGCGGTGGAGGCGATCGCGTCGGTGCTCGCGCAACGCGGCGCGTCGTTCGAGTTAATCGCCGTCGACGACGGCTCGACCGACGGCACGTGTCACGAGTTCGAGCGGATCGCCACGATGGTCAACCGCGAATCCGCGGCACCAACCATGCGCACACTGCGTATCGGCAACCGCGGTCCCGCAGCCGCACGCAACGCCGGCGCCGAACTGGCGACGGCGCCATTTATCGCATTTCTTGACTCCGACGATTTGTGGCTGCCGCACAAGCTCCAGCGCCAGCTTGCGTACATGCACGCGCATCCCCAGTATGCAATTTCGCAGACGCGGGAGACCTGGCTGCGCGACGGGCGGCGGGTAAATCCGGGTGCGCGCCATCGCCAACGCGCCGGCGACATTTTTATGGAGTCGCTGCGCACGTGTCTCATCAGCCCTTCCGCCGCGATGATGCGCACCCAACTGTTTCGCTCGCTCGGCGGATTCGATGAGGCGATGGCGGCAGCCGAGGATTACGATCTGTGGCTGCGCATTCTCCTCACTCATCAAGCCGGCTTGCTCGACGAAGCACTGGCGACACGCCGCGCCGGCCATCCGGGACAGCTTTCCGCTGCCGTTCCGGCGCTCGATCGATTCCGTATCCTCGCCTTGGCGAAATTGCTCGCTAACGCGAATCTCTCCGACCAACGCAGGCGCGGCGTATGCGACGTGCTCGCCGAAAAATGCCTCATCTATGCGAGGGGGCTGGCACGCCGCGGCCATGAGCCGGAATCGAACTTTTTCCTGAGTATCGCCGAACGAGCGCGGATATCATGGGCCGTCGGCGCCGACCAGGCGTTGGATCACGCGGTCGATGCTATACGCACGACCGTGCAACACGCTGAAGGCGGCACGCTCACGCCACCCATCGCAGCGGCCGGACAATGAAATCCGCGCAAACCGAGGCGGCGGTCCGCGCGTGGGCAGCCGAGCGGCATCTTCCCGCCGCGCAACTTGAGCACTGGCTTAAGCTCGCCGAGGGCGATCGTTCGGCGTTGCTCTCGTTCGCGCGGCAATTGCACATGCGCCCCGGTCAATTTGCCAGCGCGCTCGAAATGCTCGCGGAAATCGCCGTGCGCGAAGAAGTGACGCTCGCCAGTGTCCTTGCCCATCGCGAAATTGAGCGGATACTTAACGGCACAGGCTCGGCGCCCGAACGCGCACGCGCTTCTCTCGACGAATTGCGAGCGATTCGCTTCCCACGCCTCAGGCGCGCAGCCGAGCGACTCAAGGCCGAGGTGGCGTCACTCGGCCTGCCGCACGGAATTAGCGTTATCTTGCCCAGGGATTTAAGCTCTGATGAGCTTAGGGTGCGGATCACGGCGCGGAGCGCCGCGGAACTCGACGGTTTGATCGACGCGATAGCACAAAACAGGGCGGGACTTCGGCGTATCGCCGATCTGCTCGGCGGCCACGATGAAGTTTGAGCTCGACGCGGTTTATATAGAAGAGGCGTGCCGCCAAAGCGCGCTCGCCACGCGTGTGCGCGCCGCGCTCGGGCCGGAGACCACGGTGAGGTACGTGGCTGACGGACGCGAAGCCGCGCGTCCGCACCTCGGCGTGCCCGACCCGTTCGGCGCCGGCAAGCGCCGCATGATCGTGATGCAACGGCGCGGAGCGTTTCTGATGGCGTGCCCCGCCGGCTCGACACGCTTTGCGTGCTGCGGCTACCTGGTGCTCGCGCTCGCGTCGAATTGCCCGATGGATTGCAGCTACTGCTTCCTGCAGGAATACCTCGCCAACAATCCCGGCTTCCAGGTCTATGCCAATTATGCCGCCGCCTTCGACGAGCTCGAATGGCTTCGCCGCGATGCGCCGGCGCGCTGTTTTCGCGTCGGCACGGGCGAACTGGCCGATTCACTCGCGTTCGACGCAATCACCGGAATGAGCCGCGACCTGGTCGAATATTTCGCCACGCGCGACAACCTGACGCTCGAACTCAAGACCAAGACTGACGAGATCGACAACCTGCTGCGGATTGATCCGCAGGGCCGTACGCTGGTGTCATGGACACTGTCGCCGCCGCGCGTCCACCAAAGCTCGGAGCATCGCACCGCCCCGCCGCTCGCGCGAATCGCGGCCGCGCGCCGCGTGCTGGAGTCCGGTTACAAGGTCGCCTTCCATCTCGATCCGATAATCGCTTACGACGACGCGGCGCGTGATTACGCCGAATTGCTCGATGCGTTGTTCGACACGATTGCGCCCGCGCGCATTTCGTTCGTCAGCATGGGCGGGCTCAGGATGACGCCGAAGCTGCGCGCAACCGCGCGCCGGCGCTTCGCGGACGATCCGATGCTGTGCGGCGAGGATGTGATCGCGCCCGACGGCCGCTATCGCGCCTTCGCGCCGCTGAGGCTCAAACTCTATACGGGGCTGAGCGAACGAATTCGGCGGGCCGCGCCCGCGCTGCCGCAGTATCTGTGCATGGAGAGCGCGAGCGTACACGAGCGTGTCTTTGGCGCGCCGCCGGCGCCGCCCGCCGTGATGGGCGCGCGGCTGGCGGGGACATAGCCGATGGCGAAGCGCACGCCGGCGATAACGGAGATCGCGCGGACGCCGCGCGCGAAAGGGCGCGCACGCGGCGAGCATGGCGCGGCCATCTTGAACGGGCGCGTTGCCGGCGTCAACGGCGGCCTGCGAGCCCATAATGGGGCCACCGACAATCGCGCACGGCCCATTGGCGTTTTCGACTCCGGTATCGGCGGACTGACCGTGCTCAAGGAATTGATCGAAATGATGCCGTCCGAAGATTTCGTCTACCTGGGCGACACCGCACGGCTGCCC
>JBOHWJ010000362.1:0-4954 GCA_050736495.1 Binataceae bacterium (SeqCode)
CGCATCAATAGCCGAGTCCGCGATCAACCAGGTTGTAGAGCGGCTGACCGGCGCGGAAGCGGCGCAGATTGTCGGCGAAAAGGTGACACGCGTTGGTGTTGTAGTCCCTGTGAGCGCCCGACATATGGGGCGTCAGGATCGCGGTTTCGATGTCCCATAGCGCACTCTCGGACTCCAGCGGTTCGCGTTCGAAGACGTCAAGACCAGCGCCGCCGATACGCTTTCCCTTGAGCGCCTCGATCAGCTCGTCCTGGTCGATAACCTCGCCACGTCCGATATTCACGATGTACGCATGCGGTCGCATCGCGGCGATTTCGCGCCGCCCGATAAACTTGCGCGTCGTCGCCGTGAGCGGCAGCGTCACCGTGATGTAGTCGCTCTCGCGCAGAATCGCCGCGCATTCCCCGGGACCATAGAATCGCTTCGGGATAATGCCTTCGGAGTCGCCCACGCCGGGTGGGTTCCATCCGGGGTCGGCATGCGCCGCCGGATCGCGCTTCAGCGCAAACACGTCCATGCCGAGCGCCTGCGCGATTCGCGCGGTCTCGCGCCCGATGGAGCCGTAGCCGATGACGCCGAGCGTCTTGCCACGCGTCGATTCGAGCGTGCGCATGAAATTGTCGCGTTTCCATTCGCGCCTGAACTGTGAGCGCGACGTGATATGAAAGCCGTGTGCAAACGCGAGCATCGAGCCGATGGTGTACTCGGCGATCGCGACCGAATGAATTCCGCTCGCCGTGGTGACAGCGACGTCGGTGCGTTCGGCGACCTGCCCCCTGAGCAGATGGTCGGCGCCGGCGCTCAGAAGCTGGATCCATTTTAGTTGCGGCGAGTTTTTCATCAGATCGTCGGGCGCGCGGAAACTGAACAGCACGTCGCATCCGCCGTTGCCCGCCAACGCGGTAATTTCGGCCTGCGAACGGCATTCGCGGTCGTCTAATTCCGCGTCGCCGGCGGCGTCCTGAATGATTTTGCGATGCTCAGGCGTAAGACCAACCGTGGAAACGATTTTCATATGCGTAACGCCGCCTCGAAGATTGGCTGACTTTCGCATGGAGACTCGCCGGGCTTCAAGGGAAATGTCCGCCGGCGGCGGCGTGTACCACGATTCCGTATCAGCCGGCGCAGCATCCGGCACGCGCAAGCCGGTTGGCGCATTTTCGCATCCAAGGCGCGCCAGATAAGATGGAAGGCCGACCGATGAAGGCACTCATCGCAATTATCACGAGCGCGGGATGCGCGGCGTTCGCGGCTCTCGCAACGCTCGCGGTGATCGCCTGCGCGCCCTCAGCCGCATGCGCGCAAACGCCGAACGCGAGCCTGCGCGCGCCAGCGCAACAGTCGTTGGGCGCGGCGGAGAGTTCGGACGCCGACAGTACGCTCGAAATACCGCCGCGAATCGTGGCTCCTCCACTAGCGGCGGAGCCCGCGCCAGCCGCAAATGAATCCACCGCGCCGGACGGCGCCGGCAATCAGCAATCGCCATTCGTGGCACCGCCATCACCCAAGCGGCCGTATCTTGGTATCGGCGTTCAATACATCTTTACGCACAAACCGCTCGGGCAAGTCGTTGAGGGGCTGGAGGTGGTGAGCGTCGACCGCGGCAGCCCGGCGGATCGCGCGGGCCTGCGCGGACGCGGCGCCATGACCAAAATTGGCGCGAGCGGCGCGACCGCCGGTGCGTTGGTGCCACCGCTCGAAATCCTGATGATGCCGTTGCTCAAGAAATCCGGACAACTCGGCACCGGCGGCGATCTGATCGTCGCGATCGACGACCATCGGGTGGAGCGCCAGGACGATTTGGCGAATGCGCTCAACCAGCTCAAGCCGGGCCAGACGGTCTATTTCACGGTCGTTCGTCCGATGGCCGACGGCACTCAGGAAACGCTAAAGATCCCGGTGAAGCTGGGCCGTCCAGGCGAGGACGCCGCCAATGCCAGCGCGTCAGCAAGAGCCGCGCCCGGATCGAACGCCGCACCATCACCGGCCGCCGCCGTCAACCAGCCGCCGCGGCCACATTGAAGGCTCACTACCGCCGAGCATCGCGTCCGCGCATCGCGATTAATTTCTTTCAGCGCCGCTCTGCTACTATGATGGTGTGAGCGACACGCTCCGCCCCCTGTGGCGGCGCGTGCTTGCGTATTTGTGTTTGCGAAAGGAACGATTTAATCGCGGCAGTGGAACGAAGTCTGAAAGAAGCGGCGAGTGAGCTCAAGGCGCGGATTGACGCAGGCAACGAGCGGCGTTTTCCCGTTATGGGCCTTCGGGGAGCGGCCAGCGCTCTAATGTTGCGCGAAGCCGCGCTCGGGTTCGAACGCCCGATTGTGGCGATAACGCCGTTGGCCGGTGAAGCCGATACGCTCGCTGCCGAGGTCGCGCTTTTTCTCGACCAGCCAGCCGAATGCGACGCCGCACGGGCCAAAGTTCATCTGCTGCCGGCGTGGGAATTGCGCCCTTTTGCGCATCTGTCACCGCCGCCCGATGTACAGGCGGCGCAACTCGCCGCGCTGTTCGCGCTGTTGCGCGGCGACACGCCGCTGATCGTGACCTCGGCCGAAGCGCTGATGATGCGCACGATACCGCGACACGTCTTCGAGGACTCGGTCATCAAAATCACGCTGGCCGATCGGCTCGATCTCGAGGCGCTGGTGGAAGGGTTCAGCGCGATGGGCTATCAGCGCGTGCCGCAGACGGAAGAGGCCGGCGATTTCAGCGTACGCGGCGGCATCATCGACGTCTTCTCGCCGCTCTATCACAACCCGGTCAGGTTGGAATTGGAGGACGACCTCGTCACTTCCGTGCGTCATTTCGACCCGGGCACCCAGCGCTCGATGGCCGAGGTCGAAGAGGTAACGGTAATCCGGACGCGCAACGTTCCGGCGCTCGCGCTGCGCGACAAACGGCTGGTGGATCGGGCTGCGATGAGATGCGCCGAAATTGGGATGGTGCGCAAGGAGACGGCCGAACTGACCGAGACGCTTGACAACGGTCTGCTGTTCCCGGGCGTCGAATTGCTCATGCCCTATCTTTACGACGATGCGCTCGGCACCGTTTTCGATTATATTCCGGCCGGCGCCGTAGTGTGGATGCTCGATCCGGGCCGGATACTGGCCGAGTCGATTCGTCTCGGCGAGCGGATTGCCAACGAAGCCGCCGCCGCCCAGGCCAAACCGGTCTTTTATCCCTCACCCGAAGCGCTCTACCTCGACAACGACTACCTGGAACGGGCGCTGTCCGGCTACACCGCGGTCGAGGTCGGTTCGCTGATTACGACCGTGGCTCCGCGCGAAGGATGGGCCATACCGGTTGAAGTCAAATCGCAACCGAGCCTGCGCCTGAGCGCGACCGAGCTTACCGGCGGACGCGGCGCGCCATCGTTCGAACCGCTCGCGACCGAGCTAAACGAAGTTCGGCGCGGACAGGGACGCGCGCTGATGGTGGTTGAGGGGGCGAACCAGGCCGCGCGCCTGCGGCGCCATCTCGAAGCTTACGATATCGAAGTCAACACCGAGTGCGGGAGCTTCGCGGCGATGCTCGAATGGCCCGACTTCAGACCCGTCATCATGGACGGCGAAATCGCCGCTGGCACGGTGCTGCAGAAGGACGGCCTCTACATCTATAGCGAGGAAGAGTTGTTCGGCGAGCCACGCGCGCGGCGCCGATCGCGCCCGGTCTCCAAGGGCGCTCTGCTTAATCTCGACGAGCTCAAACCGGACGATTTCGTCGTCCATATTGATCATGGCATCGGCAGATATCGCGGGCTCAAACATCTGAAGGTCGCCGATGTCGAGGGCGACTTCCTGAACCTCGAATACGCCGGCAACGACACCATGTACGTTCCGGTCGAGCGCATCAACCTGGTCCAGCGCTACGTCGGCGGCGACAACGTCGAGGCTAAGCTCGATAAGCTTGGCGGCGGCTCATGGGACCGGATCAAGAAACGCACCAAAGAGGCGGTGCTGGCGATGGCGTCCGACCTGCTCGACATTTACGCCGCGCGTGAGGTCGTTGATGGCCATGCCTTCCCGCACCCGGGGTCCGATTACGAGGATTTCGTCCAGCGGTTCGAATTCGAGGAGACACCTGATCAGGCCGCTGCCATCGACGAAGTGGTGCGCGACCTGTCGCGGTCCAAGCCGATGGATCGGCTCATCTGCGGCGACGCGGGCTTCGGCAAGACCGAAGTGGCGTTGCGTGCGGCCTTTGTCTGCGTGATGGATGGGCGCCAGGTGGCCGTGCTGGTACCGACCACGGTGCTGGCCGAACAGCATTGGAACAACTTCCGCAACCGCTTCAAGGATTACCCGGTGCGAATCGAGATGATCTCGCGCTTCCGCACCGCCCGCGAGAACAAGGTCGTCATCGAGGATCTGCGCCGCGGCGTAGTCGATATCGTCATCGGCACGCATCGTCTGCTCCAGAGCGACGTTGAATTTCCGCGCCTGGGCCTGCTCATCATCGACGAGGAACATCGCTTCGGCGTCGCCGACAAGGAGCGCATCAAACGCTTCCGCAAATTGGTCGAGGTGCTGACCATGACGGCGACACCGATTCCGCGCACGCTGCACATGGCGATGCTCGGGATTCGCGATCTATCGGTGATCCAGACGGCGCCGCCCGATCGCCAGGCGGTGCGCACCTTCGTCGCCCACTTCGACGACGGCCTCATCCGCGACGTAATCCTGCGGGAGCTCAATCGCGGCGGCCAAGTCTTCTTCGTTCACAACCGCGTCGAGAACATCAATTACATGGCGCGTCATCTGCGTGCGCTCGTGCCCGAAGCCAAGCTCGTGGTCGCGCACGGCCAGATGAAGGAGCACGAACTCGAGACCGTGATGCGCGAGTTCATCGAAAACCGCGTCAACGTGCTGGTATGTTCGGCGATCATCGAGTCGGGGCTCGACATTCCCAACGCCAACACCATGATCATCAACAGCGCCGACCACTTCGGCCT
>JBOHWJ010000363.1:0-5471 GCA_050736495.1 Binataceae bacterium (SeqCode)
CAAACGTCGACCAGTTTTGCGGTAAAGTCGGTGTCCGTTGCGGTTGAAGCCGCGAACAATTTCACTGTCAGCGGACCCGTTATTTCGAGGTCCTCGAGTATCGCTGCGCTTGTATAGACGAGCACATCTTGTCGCGCTTCAACTGGTCGTTGGTCGCATGGTCCGGTCGGAACGGGACCAAGCTGAGATCCGCCGATAGTGGGCGCCGGGTCGTCAGGATCATAGACGAACGAATCAGGCTGCTGGGTCTGCGGCTGGATTCGGCTCAGGGTGCCGTCGCCGTTCAAGGTGTTGGCTTTGCCTTCGCTATGAAAATAGAATGGAGTGTACTTCGTGCGCGCGAGCGGCCATTCATCCTCCTCTCGCCACACGTTATCACCCATCACAAAGATTTGGACCGGCCGTTCATCTTTGATTCCGGTATTGATGCCCTTGAGCCAGTAATCGAACCAGCGTTGCTCGATATCGTTGGTTTTAATCATCGCTTCCGGCCCCATGTCGAGCTCGCCAGCCTTGGAAGTCGCCATGTCATACGGATAAAGATGAGGCCAGGGACCGACGAGGAGACGTTGCCCTGAACGAGCTTCGGGAGTCAGGCCATACCGCCGGATATTCGAGAAGTTATTGAGGCCGCCCTCCAGGAATCCGTCATACCAACTGGCGACGTGAAAAATCGGCACGTTGATCTCGTGCGCTTTACGACGCACGTTGAGATGATGCCAGTAGGCATCATCCTCGGGATGATCCAGGTAGTCTTTCAGGTAAGGGACGGAATCCTTCAGCAGCTCGACCCAATCGTAAATCGGCAGATGGCGATAATATTCTTTCTTTAGTCCGGCCCAAAGGCTGATGGCCTTGGGATCGGGGTAATAGTTCTTGATCGCCTCAAACAGATGAAAAGCTCCTTTCCGTTTGAGTTGGTCCGGCGTCATCATGAGGCAGTAGGGGAGCAGCCATCCGAAGTCCAGCACGCCAGCCCCGCGATAAACCCAGGTGGCGTGCCAATCGGAGGGTGCGGAAACCGCGAACATCGCTCGCAGATGAGGCGGCCGGGTCGGCGCCGTCAGATATTGGTCCGCGCACAGGTAGGATTGCCCGGCCGTACCGACGTTACCGTCCGACCATGGCAACCGCGCGGCCCATTCGACTGTATCGTAACCGTCTGCCGCCTCGTGAATCAGCGGATAATACCAATCTCCCTCCGAGGCGAAGCGAGCGCGCGTATCTTGCGAGATCAGAATGTACCCGTATGGCACGAAGCGTTCGGCATAGTTCCCGCCGCTCGCATCTTTGCCATAGGGAGTGCGCATCAGGATGACCGGAAATCGCCCCGGAGCATCGGGCCGAAAGACGTCGGCGTATAGAGTCACGCCGTCGCGCATCCTCGCCGGCACATTCTCTTCCTTGACGATCTTGTACGACCTGGGTATCCATTTGGCCACGATACCACCTCCAACTTCATGCTCGCGGACCGATCCAGTCCGTGTAGCGGCAGCGGATTGTTTCAGACCTGACGCGCGTCCCAGAAATTCTGGCGTTTCGCCGCCCATAGTTGTGATTCTTGCCAATGCATGCCGGAACGGAGAGTCAGTACCGTGCACCGCACAAAACGCTTTCGCGCTCCAGTTGTTCGATTCGCTCGTCAGGGTAGCCGAGGTAACTCGAGAGAATCTTGCGATTGTGCTCGCCCAAAAAGGGCGCCTCCAGTTCGAGTGTCTCCGGGAATGCGGAGAAGCGCAGCGGAAATCCCGGGATTTGAAAATCTCCTAGTATGCGGTCGTGCACGGTCCGCACCGTCCGCCTCTCCAACAAATGCGGATGCCGCATCGCCTCCTCAACCGTCAGCACCGGCGCGTGCGGAATTCGCGACTCACGCAAGAGCGTGACCGCTGCGTCGCGGTCCGGCAACGCGGCAAGCCAGCCGTCGATCGCCTCATTGATTTTGGCACGGTGCGCGACGCGGCGATCGTTGTCGATGCATTCCGGGTCTCGGACCAGTTCCGGCCGGCCCATGACCGCGCAAAGCCTGGCCCAGTGATTATCCTGGAAAGCGAAGATCCAAAGGTATCCCGTGGCCGTCTTGAACATTCCAGCCGGACACAGTGGCCCGATTTGCGTACCCATACGCTTCATTTTCGCCGCACCGCGACTCGAGCTCACAAGCTCGACGGCCATGTCGTGATAATGGAAATATGAATCGAGGAGCGAAATGTCCAGGTGTTGCCCCTCGCCCGTGCGTTCCCGATGCAAAAGAGCGGTCGCGACCGCCGCATACGCATGGACGCCGGTCGACACGTCGCCGATTGCAAGCGCCGGAGGATAATACGCGCCGCCCTCCTCTCCGCTAAGTGACGTTACACCTGCATAGGCCTGTCCGATGAAGTCGTAGCCGGGTTCAGGCGCGAGCGGTCCGCTCTGTCCGAACGTCGACACGGAGCACATGATGATTTTAGGATTGAGTTGGCGGACTTTTTCGTAGTCGAAGCCCAAGCGTCCGATCACGCCTGGCGCGTAATTCTGAACCAAAACGTCCACCATCGGAATGAGTTCGCGCACGATTGCTCCGCCGGCGGGCTTTTTCAGATCGACGCACAGGCTCATCTTGCCCCGGTTTTGCTGGACAAAGTATGCGCTGCGCTGATCCTTCACATAGGGAAAGTTGCGGCAATGGTCACCGTTGGGCGCCAGTTCCACCTTGATAATCTCTGCACCCATCTCGGCCATTAGTTTAGTGACCGTCGGTCCGGCAACAAATTGTGTGAAATCGAGGACTTTGTAGCCGTCCAGTAGGTGCTTGATAGCCATGATGATCTCCCTGCCGAGATTGTCCCGGCGCACTAGAGCAGGCTGTTGAAAAGCTATTTCGCCCGTTATCTCTCCCGACGCCACGGGGGAGAAGCTCAGGAATGAAGCCAATTTTCGACACAGGGTGTTGAGATCGAAGGATGATTCATCTTTTTCCTGGGTTTCTCTACCCTCTGCCAGAAAAGAATTGCCCGCGCAGGCGAATTGAGTACTTAGCGCTGTTCAGGTTCGATGGCAAAGCGCCACTGAGGGGCTGCGTGTACGCCGACGAAGCCGGTACACGGACAAGAGCCCATTTTTGTCCCCGAGTAGCCATCAGCCCGTCGCGCCAATCTTCGTCTAACTGACGCCCTTTTGGATGTCTATCAATGAGATCGGAAGCCGTCTGGCGGGATAAGTCCAGCCGCGCTTTTCAGGCACTGCCTTTACGATAATTAGACAGGCGACCACATAACTCTCGGGGCTGCTGGGAGGGCGGGTTTTGCGGCCGGCGCGCAAGAGCCGCGCCGGCCGTTCAAAGGCCTACAAGAATACGGCGGACGTTGCTCTATGCGATTCCAAAGCTCTGCTGTTGCCGATCCTGATTTAATTCCAAGCCGTCCGCTTCGGTGTTGAGGTGACCGCCATCCGAAAACAGCAGATCGAGCGAGAAGTTGAAGCGCCAGGTGTCGTTCCCGTTCGGATCGACACGAACGGTGACGTTGCCGGTGCGCAGGTCGTTCTTGATTGCGGGATTCAGGATGAGCAAGCCGAAGGGGCCGTTGTTGCTATGATCGTTGAAATGTCCGAAATCATCATCGATTCGCGCCGCTATCGTCCCGTCGCTCTGCCGGACCGTGACGGTGACATGAGTATCATCGTCCTTGTCCTCGTCGTTGGTGTGAAAGTTCACCATTGCCTGTACCAAAGAAGCGTCATTAGCCATTGCCATTCCCTCCTTTAAAGGAACTATTGGAGTTAACAGCAAGGCCGATGCCACTTAGAAGCTCTTATTTTGCGGCTAACTCTGGTGGAGGTGCTTTCAAGCCTTTGCACTAAGTGCAAACCTTCAGCCCCGCGCTGCATCGATTACGTCGCCGCGGACGTGCGATGGTTCTACTACGCGCTGGGTTGAGCGAGCCCGGAGGTTGCGCAGTCAAAGAGCCTGTGCCAATTTTCGGCTGTAATCGAGCGGAGGCGTAGACCGGGATGGCAACATTACGCGGCGAAGAAATAATTGCGCGTTGTTTCAAGAAGGAAGGCGTCGACACCATTTTCTTCATGATGGGTGGACCCACAGGCGGCACCGCCGGCGCCTGCCTTAACCTCGGTATGAGGGGAATATACGTTCGCCATGAGCAGGCCGCGGCGATGATGGCACACGCATACGCGCGCGTCACCGGAAAGCCAGGCATTTGCATCGCGCCGATGGGGCCGGGCGTTGCCAATCTCGTGACGGGCCTTGCGAACGCGTGGGCTGATGCGACTCCGGTTGTTGCGATCGGCGGGGCATCACCGATGCGCGGGACGACCCTGGACAGCTTTCAGGAGATGGACCAATTGCCGATGATGAAGCCGATCGTGAAGGCGGCCTACCGAATCGATCTCGGCTACCGCATCCCGGAGTACATCAGTATCGCTTTCCGCGAAGCATTGGACGGCAAGAAGGGTCCGGTCTACCTCGACCTGCCGGGCGATATTCTGGCGGGCAAGGTTGAAGAAGATAGGATCCACTGGGTCGAACGCTACCGTTCCGAGGCCCGGCCGGCCGGCGACCCCGTGATGGTGCGTAAGGCCATCGATCTTCTGGCCACCGCCCGCAAACCGCTGGTCATCACTGGCAGCGGAGTGATCTGGTCTGGCGCCGAAGAAGCATTACGCAACTTCATCGACACCACAGGGATGCCGTTCTTTACCACGCCGCAGGGGCGCGGCGTGATTTCAGAAGATCACGTACGATCCTTCCCAGCCGCGCGCTCGACCGCTTTTCGCGAAGCCGACGTGGTGATGGTAATCGGGGCACGAGCCAACTCGATGCTTTCGTTCCTGCGGGCGCCACGCTTCTCGCCCGAGGCAAAGTTCATCAATGTCAATCTCGATGGCAAGGAGATCGGCCACAATCGGGCGGTCGAGGTCGGAATCATCGGCGATGCCCGGCTCGTTCTGGAGCAACTAACTGGCGAGGCCAAAGGCCGCTTCAACCCTTCGGAGGACACGCTGTGGGTCTCGCAACTTGCGGCAAAACATCGCTCTAACCTCGAGCGCAACGCGCCATTGCTTCATTCGAATAAGGTCCCGATCCATCCGCTGCGCCTATGTAACGAAGTCAAAGAAGTCATCACGCGCGACACGATCCTGGTTGTCGATGGCCATGAAATTCTCAACTTCGCACGGCAGTCAATTCCGATCTTTGAGGCCAGACGCAGCCTCAATGCCGGGCCGCACGGATGTATGGGTGTAGGCATTCCGTTCGGAATCGGGGCCAAAGTCGCAGCTCCCGATACGCCGGTAATGGTTCTGAGCGGGGACGGAGCCTTTGGCTGGAATGGGATGGAAATGGACACGGCAATTCGCCACAAGCTCCCGATAGTAGTGGTCGTCTCAAACAACGCCGGCTTTACCTCGCGCCAAACTGGCGGCACGGTCGGTCGCGACCTCGGCTATCAGCGTTACGACAAGTTGGTCGA
>JBOHWJ010000364.1:0-7021 GCA_050736495.1 Binataceae bacterium (SeqCode)
CGGTGCGCCAGCTTGCCGATTGGGGCGCGCGCGTCGTCAAGATCGAAGCGCCGCCGAGCGCAGACGAACCGATGGGTGGGCCGCGCGAAGCCGGCGACTTCCAGAATCTGCATCGCAACAAGCGCAGCATGACGCTCAATCTCAAAGACCCCGAAGGCGTCGACATCCTCAAACGCCTGGTCGCGCATGCCGATGTGCTGGTCGAGAATTATCGGCCCGACGTCAAGCATCGCCTCGGTATCGACTACGAGAGCCTGCGCGCGATCAATCCGCGCCTCGTTTACGGCAGTATCTCGGGTTTCGGCCAGGACGGTCCATATCGCGACCGCCCCGGCTTCGATCAAATCGCGCAGGGGATGGGCGGGTTGATGTCGATCACCGGACTGCCCGGCCAGGGTCCGGTGCGCGTCGGTATCGCCGTTGCCGATGTGACCGCCGGTATCTTTTGCGCGATGGGCATTCTCATCGCGCTGCTGGATCGCGAGGAGTCGGGCGAGGGCCAATGGGTGCATTCGTCGCTGCTCGCCGCGCAGATCGCGATGCTCGATTTCCAGGCGGCGCGTTGGCTGATCGCCGGGGATGTGCCCGGCCAGGCCGGCAACAACCACCCGACCGCGATCCCGACCGGCGTGTTCGCCACCGCCGACGGCCATATCAATATTGCCGCTTCGGGCGGTGGAATGTTCGCGCGCTTGTGCAAGGCGATCGACGCCGAGCATCTGATCAACGACCCTCTCTACTCCAACGAGCGCGGACGTTCGCGCAATCGCGATCAGCTCAACGCAGCCATCGAGGCGGTGACGCGTACCCGGACGTCAGCCGAATGGATCGATCTGCTCAACCGCGCCGGCGTGCCCAGCGGCCCGATTTATCGCATGGACGAGGTCTTCGCCGACCCGCAGGTGCGGCACATCGGGATTGCGAGCGTCGTTGAAAATCCGCGCGCCGGGCGGCAGGAACTGGTCGGCCAGGCGGTCAATCTGAGCCGCACCAATTGGTCGCTGCGGACGCCGACCCCTGAGAAGGGCGAACATACCGACGCGGTACTCGCGGCGCTAGGCTATGACGATGCGGCGATCGCCAAGCTGCGCGAACGCGGCGTGATCTAGGATTGTGTCCCCAGTAGGTTAGCCGATAATGATCACTCCTATGATTTGGAGAAACCGGGGCATTTAACTTGGATGACCTTTACGACTGACGGGAGACGACCATGGCAGGAATGAACGAATTCAACCAACAGGTAATCACCGAGTTTCGGGCCAGCCATGGCAAGGTTGGCGGGCAAATGGCCAACGTGCCGCTGCTTCTGTTGACTGTAACCGGCGCAAAAAGCGGGCGCTCTCTGACGATTCCGCTCGCATATACGAGGGACGGTAATCGCATCGTGGTGATCGCCTCCAAAGCCGGCGCGCCGAAGCATCCGGCGTGGTATCACAACCTCGTCGCAAATCCTGTCGTTATGGTCGAACTAGGCGACGAGCGCTTTCAGGCGAAAACGGTTCCGGCCAGCGGCGATGAGCGCCAACGGCTTTTTGACCAGCAGGCAGCACAACTGCCGATTTTTGCCGACTATCAGAAAAAGACCACACGCCAGATACCAGTCATGGTTTTGGAGCGAATCAAATAGGCCGACCAGGCCGACACTCTGCGAATAAGCGGGATTTCCCAATTCCTCTCCCGGTTCCGCAGAGGTTAAGGTGAGGGTCCGCTTCAGCCGCGCGCGATACAGGCGCAATTCGTTTCGCTCCTCGTCGCGCGCGGCGTGATCCAGGAGCGCATCGAGGAGGCGGCGCTTTTACGGCGACGGCCTACGCGGAATTTGGCCGTAAGCGATCCGCCGAGATCAACCATCTCTGCAGCGGTCGCAGTGTCCACTTCGTCGACCCGAACGGCCATCTGCTCGAACTCATTTCCCGACCGTACGGGCCGACGCCCGAGATGTTAACTCGGGGTGCAAGGCGCGGACCTTTACGCATACGCACGCGTTTGGAGCGCAAGATGTTGGACCACGTCTCTTTGGGTGTGAAGAACTTGGAGCGCAGTCGGCGATTTTACGATGCAGCCTTACGACCCCTCGGGCTCGTTCGCACAGTTGATTTCCAAGGGCGCGGCTCGGATTACGGCGCGATGGCCGGGCAGTTGGGGGTGGAGTTCACGATTACCGCGGAGATGCGCGTGTCGCCCTTGCCCGGCATGCACGTGTGCTTCCTTGCGCCCAACCGCGAAGCGGTGCGCGCTTTTCACGCCGCGGCGCTGGCTGCTGGCGGAACAGACGATGGAGAACCCGGCGTACGCTCGGAGTACCACCCGGACTACTATGCGGCCTTCGTTTTGGATTCCGACGGCCACCGCATCGAAGCGGTATGTCATGCTCCCGAAACGGCGGCGGTCATGTAGCGTTCGCGCGAAGATCATCGCAAGTAAATCAGATGAATGCGTTGCGAAAAAAACCCGCCGATAGGCGAGAGCAGTTTGAGTTTCGCCAGGCCCGTATCCCTGATGCCGCGGAACTGCTTGCAGCTAATCCGCGCATACGACCGATTTGAAGGTATTCGCTTCGACTCAAGTATGAAGGGTGCGGCGCTCGAAAAACTACTGAGAAGCCGCTCGTTTGGCCGCATCTGCGCAATGCGTGATGGCGCAAAAGCGGTGGGATACGCCGTGCCGACGTGCAACTACGATCTGGAGCTTAGTGGATTGTCTCACTTTTGTCTGAGCTCGGCGATTTCCGCGGGCGTCATGCGGGTGCCATGCTTTGCCGGATCGAACGGCTCCGGCTTGAACGTCGTGCGATCCCACGCCATCCGGCCAGTCGCCGCCAGGTCGCGGCCATAGACGTGCAACGCCATCAGCGGCTGCTGGCGCGGATTGCTGATCTCGTGTACTACTTGAGATCCCATCACGAGCACGTCGCCCTTGCACACGCTGCGGCCGCTGGCGCGCTCGATGGTATCGGGCTGCTTGAGGCGCCGGTAAAACCGGTTGTCCTCTTGTCCCTCGTAAACGCCGACCGCCGCCCACGTGCGATGCTCGTGGGGAGCCGAAGCCAAGCCGGACGGAACTACGACATGGATCACCATCAAGTCATCCTCGTTGTGTAGAATCCTCAGCCGATGCGGGTCGCCTTTCTCGGCGGCGACCGGAGGATGCGCCACCGCCATCGCCACGATCTCGCGGATCGCCGTGAGGTCTTCGACATCGCGGGCGGCCCGCAGCGCCGTTAGAAGATCGTCCAGATGAAGCATGAGATTCCTGCCATGAGAAATTTGGGCTGCCTCTGAAACCTTACTCGCGTCCAACCCAACACGCACATAACATTAAAAGTGATCAGCCACAAAACGGCCACGGCTCACCATAAGAGCGCAAGTTGCCGTATCACTATCTGAAACTCGGGGCGCAATGCATTGAGCAGCGCGAAGCCGAGGCCGAGGATCGCGCCGAAGACACCGCCGTTGACCCGGATCCAGTCCAGATGAGTGCGCGTGCGCGATTCTATCTGCACGCGGATGGTTTCGTTGGAAAGACCACTCAGATTTTCCTTCACCATCCGGGCAATCTCGCCTCTGCTCGCAATCACCACCTCGCGCACCAGCGACTCCATCCAATGGTCCGCCGTTTTGCGTATCACGCCGTCCGGCACGCGCAAGTGCTCACCGAAGTCATGGATTACGCCATCAACCGTTGCGATCAACTCGTCGTCATGCGGGAGGCGTAAAAGCATTTCGCGCAGGTGCACGCATTCCCGCCGCGCGAACGTCTGGGTAACACTCCTGCGGATACGGTCGATGAAACCCGCCGGCTTCATCCGCGAAGTCACGCGCTGAATAACGGCGTCCGCGAAATCGGGCTCAAGGTAGCGCGCACCTTCACGGCAGAGCCGTTCGAGCTGTTCCGGCCGAATCACGCTCTTGAGCGACGCCGCTTGCAGATAGCCGCCGAGGCGGTCGAGCGGCCGCAAATCATGCAGCTTCCGGCCGATCATGTCAGGCGTCAGCCATTCTCTTTCGATCGTATTGGCGATACCGTCGATCAGTTTTTCACGATTGCGCGGCAGCACGCCGGAGTTGGGCAGGTACCAGTGCTGCTCGAAGATCATGTTGAGCGCGATGTAATCGCACAAGCCGCCAACCAGGGAGGCTTCGCCCGCCGCCCGCACGATATCGCCGGCTGTTCGATCCAACAGTGCCAGCGGCCAGCTCGCCAGATAGAGGATCAGCGAAAGCGCGAGGGTTATGTTGCCCTTATGTCTTTCGACGAAGGAAATGAAACCGGGGTTTTCACGAATGCTCACACGCAAAGTCTAACAGCCGTATCCGCGGCTGGCGCCTTCGTCGCATGCGCCGGATAATTGATGCCGCGGACGCCCGTTCGGCCCGTTTCGCACGTTTTGGGCTTGATACTAAGTTGGGACTAGTCTGAGCGACGGACCGGGAATCGCAAGTCCGACATGGCCACGCTCAACGGCGCGGCGCGCTGGCTCGCGCGCGAGAGAGTAAGCGACATGCCAACCATTTCAATTGAGCCCAAGCTAACGGTTTTTTACGAGGACGCTTGGTACGGCGAACCGTGGCGCAAGCCCGAAACGATGCTGCTCATCCATGGCGTCGCCGAGTCGAGCCGCGCATGGTACGGATGGATGCCGCCGCTGGTGTCGAAGTTCCGCGTGGTCGCGCCGGACCTGCCCGGCTTCGGCCGTTCCAGTATACCGGCGCCGCAATTCGAGTGGTCGATGGCGCATTTCGCCGCGTCAATCGCACGCTTTATGGACGCGCTCTCGATCGACTCCGCGCATATCGTCGGCGCCAAGGTCGGCGGCTCGGTCGCGATGCAATTCGCGGCCGACTATCCGCGACGGACGCGCTCGCTCACGGTCTCCAGCGCTCCCTTTCGCATCAGCGACACCGGCGGCTCGATCGACGTGAGAACCTTCGCCGCGCGTATCAAGGAGCATGGCGTACGGCGGTGGGCGGAAGAGACGCAACGGACGCGCCTTGGCCGCAACGCGCCGGAAGAACAGGTGCAATGGTGGAACGATATGATGGCGGCGACGGACCCCGGCGTTTGTGTCGCGGCCACCGGCGCCGCCGGCAGAATCGATCTGCTCGATAAACTCTCGCAAATCACGGCCCCCACCCTGGTGATCACCACCGACGACAACGCCCTGCTGTCGCTGGAAAAGGTGCGCGAATATCAACAGCGAATCCCGAACTCGAAACTGCTGGTCCTGCCGAGCGACTCGTACCATCCGGCGGCGACCATGCCCGCCGAATGCGTCGCCAGCGTGCTGGCGTTCATCGCCACCGCGCGTGTGAACGCGCAACTCCCATGACTGACCGCGATACCTCGACTGACAGGCAGGTGTTTCGCGCGGCACACTCCTAGCGCGTCACCAGACAGATAAGGTAGCGTCCGTGGCGGAGACCATCATGGCCGCCAGGGAACTTGCCGAAAGATGGATCGATCGCACGGTGAACTTCGGCCGTTCGCGCCGCGCGCGCAAGATCGGCCTGATCGTCGTCGCGGCGATTGTAGTATACGGCCTTCTGGGATTCTTCGGCGTGCCGATACTGGTGCGGCGTATCGCCACCGGCTCGGTCGCGAAAAGCCTGGAGCGCCCGGTCAGCGTGGGCGATGTCGGGTTCAACCCGTATACGCTCAATCTCAATATCCACAAGCTGCACATCGGAGAACGCCACAGCCCGGAACCGTTCGTCGATATCGCCCGCCTGCACGTAAATGTCTCGTGGAAATCGCTCTTTCACCTGGCACCAATCATCAGCGAGTTGACCATCGACCAGCCGGTGATTCGAGTCGTTCGCCTCGACCAGCAACACTTTAACTTTTCCGATCTGATCGAATCCAAGCAGCCAGCCAAGCCGCCCGGCAAGCCGACGCTATTTGCGGTCTCGAATATTCGGGTCAACGACGGCACCATCGATTTCAAGGACCAGGTGCTCGGCCAGCGTCACACTGTCGCGCACATTCGGATCGGCGTGCCGTTTATCGCGAACCTGGCTTACGCTGTCAATATCTACGTGCAGCCGCTGCTGCAGATGGTGGTGGATGGCAGTCCGCTGCGAATCACCGGCAAGGCAAAGCCGTTCAGCACGCCACCGGAGTCGGTGCTCGACGTGAACCTGCATCGGCTCGATCTCTCGCGTTACGTCCCTTATCTGCCGTCGACGCTGTCGATCAGGCTGCCGCGGGGAGCGCTCTCGTGCGCCCTGCAGGTGCATTTCGTCAACGCGTCGCCGAAACCACTGATTCGCGTCGCTGGTGAAATCGCATTGGAGCAAATTGACTTGCGCGATGGTGCTGACGCTCCGCTGCTGTCGCTTCGGCACGCCTCCGCGATCCTAACCGACGTCGAGCCGCTGCAGAAGGTCGCGGCCTTCGGAGCGATCCGTATCGATGATCTGACGACATACGTGGTGCGCAATCACAACGGCTCCATCAATTTGACTTCGCTTACCACCAGCGGCGGTCCCGCGCCCGGGTCGGGGCCTCAGCAAGCACTCGCGGCACCGAAAGGCACGCGCGCGACGGCCACGACTGCCGCGCCACAGCCTCGCGCCACACCACACCCCATCGCCACACCCAGGACCAAATCGACGAGCCAGGCCGCCGCCGCGAGGCCAACCGCCTATGCGCCGCGGACTACGAGCACACCTAACGCCAGCAGCACAAATCAAGTTATAGGCGCAGCGAAGGCCGCCGCGAATCGGGCGACGGCCACGCCGCCAGCGCCGCCGGCCGGAACCGGGCTTCGCAACCTGACTGCCGCGGCGCCGGGCGCCACATCGGCAGCGGCCGCGAGGCCAACGGCGGCGAGCGCGTCGCATCCGGCCGCGGCGTCCACTGCCACCAACCTGTCGGTGCAATCGCTAACACTGGCCGACAGCACCGTGAACATCACCGACAACAGCGGCGCGACGCCCGCCAAGCTGACGCTGAAAGACCTCCGCGCCTCGATCAAAGATCTGCACACCATGGGCCCTAAGCCTGCCACTCTGAGTATGGG